>NZ_JBSHCR010000006.1:81353-100388 GCF_053615895.1 Isoptericola sp. NPDC055881 | reverse complement strand
CCCTCCCCTCGCGGCCGCCGTAGTCGCGCGCGCCCCGGTGCGCCGGGGAGGGGGGTGGGGGGCCCGCGGTCCGCGGGGGGGTGGGTGCGGCCCTCGACCAGGTCGCCTCGCTCACGGACGTGTCGGCGATCCAGTGGCACGACCGGCTCGTGCGCCGTCGCTGACGAGGCCGGGCCGCCGTCAGGACTGCTGCTCGGCCATCCACGCGTCGCTGGCGCGCTGCACGTCCTCGGGCGTGACGTCGTCGGCGACCTGGGCGAAGAACCACCGGTGCCCGGCGGGGCACCGCACCGCCGCCTGCCGGAACCCGGGGAACCAGTCGCCGGGCTCCTGGGTGCTCGTGGCGCCTGCTGCGACCGCGCGGGCGTGCGCGGCGTCGGCGTCGTCCACGTTGAGGGTGAAGGAGCCGGTGGTCCCGCTCTCCGGCTCGGGCGCGACCGCGCCCTCGGAGGGGAAGGCGGCGGCCACGGTGAAGGTCGACCAGCCGGAGCCGGTCGAGATCCGCAGGTCGGAGTGGATGATCGCGTCGCCGGCGGTGATGACGTCGATCACCTCCGCGCCCAGGCCGGCGACGTAGAAGTCGATCGCGGCGCGCGGGTCGGCGACGGTGAGGTTCGGGTGCAGGGGTGACAGGTCCATGGTGCTCCCTCCAGGGTGCGCCGGCCGGTGCCGGCTGACCCTCCCCATGCTGGTGTCGGAGGGGGAGGGCAGTCTTGGAGGAATGCGACAGGTGTTCGAAGCGGTCCGGCCTCGCCCCCCGGTCCCCACGGCGTCCACGGTCCCCACGGCGTCCACCCGGGGGATCGTCGACCCGGCCGCGGCCGGCGGGGGCTTCGCGCTGGTGCGCCTCGACCCCGCCCCCGACCTCGCCGACCTCGTCGAGCGGCACTGGGTGGTGCGGTGGGAGCTGCCGGCGGACACCGAGTTCACGCAGGTCGTCATCCCGCACCCGCACGCCAACGTGGTCGCCGAGGCCGGCGGGTTCGCCTTCCACGGCATACCGGGCGGCCTCTTCGCGCGGACCCTCCGAGGGTCCGGCGCGGTGCTCGGCACCAAGCTCCGGCCGGGCGCCCTGCGGGTGCTCCTGGACGGGCCCGGTGCGCTGCGCCGAGGGCTGGTGGCTCCCGCGTCCGCCGTGCTGGCCGCCGCCCCGGACGGCCCGGCGCCCGCGGACGTCGAGGCCGCGGGGCGGCGAGCGGTCGCCGCGGCGTGCGCCGGTGACGACGACGCCGCCGTCGCGGCCGTCACGCCGCTGCTGCGCGCGGCGGCGGAGCGGCGTCGCACGCCGCGCGCGGCCGACGCCCTGGACCGGGTCACCGCGGTGCTCGGTGCCGTGGTCGGGGGCGACCTGGGACCCCACGCGGGCGTGGGCGACCTCGCGGCGCTCGCGGGCACCACGCCGCGCTCGCTCCAGCGGCTGTTCGCCCACTGGGTCGGCGTGAGCCCCAAGTGGGTGCTGCAGCGGCACCGCGTGCACCTGGCGGCGGACCTGATCGCCGCGGAGCCGGCTCGCCCCCTGGCCGACCTCGCGGCCGCCGTCGGCTACTACGACCAGGCGCACCTGACCACCGACTTCGCGCGCGCCCTCGGGATGCCGCCGGCGGCCTACGCGCGGCGCTGCGCGGCGTCCCTGGACCAGGTCGCGTCCTTCGCCGAGGGGGGCCGGGGGACGGCCGACCTGGCCGGCGTCCGGCGCGCATAGACTCGGGTCCGTGGCCGGGCTGATCAAGAGGGAGGACGTCGAGGCCGTTCGCGAGCGCGCGCGGATCGAGGAGATCGTCTCGGCGCACGTCACGCTGAAGCCCGCGGGCGTCGGTTCCCTCAAGGGTCTGTGCCCCTTCCACGACGAGCGCTCGCCCTCCTTCCACGTGCGCCCCGGCGTCGGCCGCTGGCACTGCTTCGGCTGCGGCGAGGGCGGCGACGTCATCTCGTTCGTCCAGAAGATCGACGGGATGGGGTTCACCGACGCCGTCGAGTACCTGGCCGACCGTGCGGGCGTGCAGCTGCGGTACGAGGACTCCCGCACGGGCGCCGCCGCGGACCGCGGGCGGCGCGAAGAGCCGGGCAAGCGGCAGCGCCTCGTCGAGGCGCACAAGGTGGCCGCCGAGTTCTACGCCGAGCAGCTCTTCGGCCCGGGCGCGCAGGCGGGTCGGGCGTTCCTCGCGGAGCGCAGCTTCGACCGCGCCGACGCCGAGCACTTCGGGGTGGGGTACGCACCGACGGGCTGGGACGCCCTGCTGCGGCACCTTCAGGGGCGCGGGTTCACGCAGGCGGAGCTCGTGGCGTCGGGGCTGGTCAGCCAGGGCCAGCGCGGCATCTACGACCGGTTCCGGGGGCGCCTCGTGTGGCCGATCCGCGACGTCACGGGCGCGGTGATCGGCTTCGGCGCCCGGCGCCTGTACGACGACGACCAGGGGCCCAAGTACCTCAACACCCCGGAGACCACGCTCTACAAGAAGTCTCAGGTGCTGTACGGGATCGACCTGGCCAAGCGGTCGATCGCGCAGGGCAAGCGGGTGGTCATCGTCGAGGGGTACACCGACGTCATGGCGGCCCACCTGTCCGGGGTGGACACCGCCGTGGCCACCTGCGGCACCGCGTTCGGTGCCGAGCACGCCAAGGTGGTGCGGCGCCTGCTCGGGGACACGACCGCCGGCGGCGGGCTGCAGCTCGCGTCGGGCGCCTCTCTCGGCGGCGAGGTGATCTTCACGTTCGACGGCGACGCGGCGGGCCAGAAGGCCGCCGTCCGCGCGTTCGGCGAGGACCAGCGCTTCCACGCGCAGACCTTCGTGGCGGTGGAGCCGGCGGGGATGGACCCCTGCGAGCTGCGCATGGCCCGCGGTCCGGAGGCGGTGCGCGCCCTCGTGGACGGCCGGCAGCCGCTGTTCGAGTTCGTCATCCGCACCACCCTGGACACGTTCGACCTCGACACCGTCGAGGGCCGTGTCGGGGCGCTGCGGGCCGCCGCGCCGCTGGTCGCGGGCATCCGCGACCGGTCGATGCAGCTCGGCTACGCGCGCTCGCTGGCGCGGTGGATCGGCATCGACACCGAGGACGTGCGCCGCGAGGTGGCGCGCGCCGCCTCCGCGCCGCCGCGGGCGCGGCGTCCCGACCAGGACCAGCGCCGGGACTCCGCGGCCGGGCCCGAGGCCGCCTCGGCGCTGCCCGTGCTCGCCGCGCCCGACCCTCGCGACCCGGTGGCCCGGCTGGAGCGGCAGGCGCTCATCGTCGTGCTGCAGTACCCGCAGCACGTGCCCGCGTCGTTCGACGACCTGGGCGAGGACGCGTTCGGCGTGCCGGCGTGGCGTGCCGTGCACGACGCGGTGCGGGCCGCGGGCGGCGTCGCCGCGGGGCGCGACGTCGACGGCGGCCGCTGGGTGGAGGCCGTCACCGAGCAGGCGCCCGAGACGGTGGCGCCCCTGGTCACCGAGCTGGCTGTCGCCCCGGTCCCGGAGGACCGCGAGTCGGCCATCGGGGCGTACGTGGCGGACGTCGTGCGTGCCCTGGTGGATCTCGGCCTGACCCGGCGCATCGCCGACGCCAAGAGCCGCTTGCAACGCCTGGACCAGGAGAAGGACCCGGCTGCCTTCCAGCAGGCGTTCACGGACCTGCTCGCGATCGAGCAGCAGCGGCGCACGCTGCGCGAGGGCGGCTGAGCCCGGACCGCAGGAGCGGCCCGGGCACGGCCGCGACTCGCGTCAGTCCCGGAGCCGGCGGTGCCGCGTGAGGACCGCCGCGCCGACGCGGTCGACGGCGACGCACTCCAGCGCGGTGGGCGGCGACCCGGCGGCGAAGAGGCGTTCCCCGGCGCCGAGCACGGTCGGGAAGGTCATGAGCCGGTACTCGTCGACGAGGTCCGCCGCCTGCAGCGCGTGCGCCACGCTCGGGCTCCCCATGACGACGACGTCGCGCTCCTCGTCGCGCACCGTCGTCAGGAGGTCGCCGTCGACGACGCGGGACCCGGCCCAGGCCGCGGCGACCTCCGCGTCGGTGCGGCGGTGGGACGCCACGAGCTTGGGCACGGCGTTCATGCGCGTGGCGAACGGGTCGTCGCGGGTCGGCCAGATCCGCGCGAACAGCTCCCAGGTGCGGCGCCCGAGCAGCAGGACCCCCTCGTCGAGGGTGGCGCCGAGCCGGAACGCGTCTCCGGAGACCGGCACGGGGCCGTGCCGGAACGCCCAGCCCGCCTGTGGCGCGCCGGAGGACGGGTCGGGGTCGGTGACGATGCCGTCCAGGGTGATGAACTCGATGACGACGGTGCTCATGGGGTGCCTCTCGGTCGACGGTCGAACGGGTCGCCCGTACGTACCGCCGGCGGCACCGGAACTCATCGCGGCGGCGAGGACCTGTCGTCGCGGTCCTCGATCCGCAGCGGCAGGTCGAACGACGCGAGCACACGGGGATCGGTGAAGACGACGTTGGCCGACACGAGCCCGCGCGTCACCGTGAGGACCTGGAGGGTGTGCAGCGCGTGGCCGCCGCCGGGCTCGGGCGCGTACGCGGCGAGGGCCGGCTGGCCGTTGGCGGTGAGCGGGCGCATCGACCATCCCGGCCCTCGCATCGCGAACACCCGCGCGATGAACCGGCCGTAGTCCTCGCGCCCGCGGTACCAGAGGGGGACGGGCGGCATCTCGAGGACCGCGTCGTCGGTGAGCAGGCGCACCAGGGCGGGCACGTCGGCCGCCTCGAACGCCTGCACGTACCGCTGGACGGTCGCGCGCGTCTCGGGGTCGCCCGGGTCGCCGACCTCCTCGGCCGGTCCGACGTGCGCCACCGCCGCGCGGGCCCGCTGCAGCGCGCTGTTCACGGCGGCCACCGTGGTGTCGAGCTGGTGGGCCACCTCGGCGGCGCTGAGCTCCAGCACCTCGCGCAGCAGCAGCACTGCCCGCTGCCGGGGCGGGAGCGACTGCATCGCCGCGACGAGCGCCAGGCGCAGGTCGGTGCGTGCGCCCTGGTCGAACCGGGCGTCGGGGAAGGGCTGCAGCCACGGCACGTCGAGCGCCGGCGTGAGGGGCGCTCCGGGGTCGTCGCTCGGCGCTCCGAGACCCGACGGCAGCGGCCGGCGGGCGCCGTTCTCGAGGGCAGAGAGGCAGACGTTCGTCGCGATCCGGTACAGCCAGGTCCGCAGGGAGGCGCGCGCCGGGTCGTAGCGGTCGCGCGCGCGCCACGCGCGCAGCATCACGTCCTGCGTCAGGTCCTCGGCCTCGTGGAACGAGCCGGTCATCCGGTAGCAGTACGCGGTGAGCTCGCGTCGGTACGGCTCGAGGTCGAGGTCCACGGCGCCATCATGGCGCACGCCCCGCCCCGCCAGCCCCGCCCGCCCGGGCCGGGCGAGCGGGGCGGTGGCTCAACGCAGGTGCCGCGCGAAGAACCGCGCCGCGTCGTCGGCGGCGAACGCGGGGACGCCGGTGTGGCCGCCCAGGTTGGACTGCAGCGTCTTCTCGGCCGAACCGAAGGCGTCGAACAGGTCGAGGGCGGCCTGCCGGTCGTTGCCCTCGTCGTCCCACTGCAGCAGCACGTGCAGCGGGATGGTGACGCGGCGCGCCTCGTCCAGCGTGGACCGGGGCACGTAGCTGCCGGCGAAGAGCCCGGCGGCCACGATGCGCGGCTCGACGAGCGCCAGCCGGACGCCGACGGCGATCACGCCGCCGGAGATGCCGACCGGCCCGTCGACCTCCGGCAGCGCGAGGAGCGCGTCCAGGGCGGACCGCCACTCCGGCACGGACCGGTCGACCAGGGGGAGGACCAGGCGGTCGACGATGTCGTCGGTGACGGGCTCGCCGGCGGAGAGCGCCGCGCGCAGGTCCGCACGGACCTGGTCGGCGCCGGGCAGCGGCGGCCGGTCGCCGCTGCCGGGGAGCTCGAGGGCGGCGGCGGCGAAGCCGTCGGCCGCGGCGCCCCGGGCCCGGCCGACGAGCCGGGGGTACATCCGGTCCATGCCGAGGCCGCCGGGCTGGCCGAGCAGGATCAGGGGGACGGGGTCGGACGGCGTGGCGGTCGAGGGCGTCCAGAGGATGCCGGGGATCTCGCCGAGGGTGAAGCGCCGCTCGAGGACGCCGTCGTCGAGCGGCGTGGAAGAGGTGAAGCTCAGGGGGTGAGTGGCATGCATGGTCGTGCCTTTCGGGAGTGCTCGGTGAACGGCGCTCCCGGGCGACCTACCGCCCGACCATGACTCCGCGGAGGAGCACCCATGTCGATACGTTCACGGGTACCACCTCCTTGCACTGTCTCGCACGGCCTCCGGGAGGCTAGCAGCGCTCGGGGAGCCGCCTCAACGTCTTTCCCTCAGGGCCCCGGCCTCGGCTGCCAGCCAGGGTCCCCGGGCTGGCATCGGCTGGACGCCGCCCGTGCTGCCCTGAGCGCGTCAGGCGGCCGTGGCGCCGGCCGTCTCGGCGCGGCGCTCGCGCGCGGCCTCCAGGTCGGCGGGCATGAGGACGGCGAGCACCACGAGGGCCGCGGCCACGGCGACGAGCAGGGCGAACACGAGGTGGATCGCGCTCATGAGGCCCGGGCCCGCCGGCGTGCCGTCGGCGCCCACGGTGGTGCGGGCGTTGACGATCGCGCCGCACACGGCGACGCCGACGGCCGACCCGAGGGACCGGGCGAACATGTTGGTCCCGGTGACGGCGCCGCGCTCGGTGAAGGACGCCTGCGACTGTGCGGCGATGAGCGTCGGCACGGCGGTGAGACCCATGCCGGCGCCGATGACGAAGCACGCCCCGGCCACGGCCAGCACGGACGACCCCGAGGCCAGCAGCAGCGTGAGCGCCGTGCCCACCACCACCAGGGACGTGCCGACCACGGCGGTGAGCCGGAAGCCGATCCGCAGGTAGAGCCGCCCGGCGTTCGAGGCCGACAGCGGCCAGCCGATGGTCATCGCGGCCAGCGCGAAGCCCGCGACGAGCGGACCCGTCCCGAGCACGCCCTGGGCGTAGATGGGCACGTAGGTCGAGAGCGCGAGGACGACGACGCCGACCAGCAGGGAGACCGCGGTCGAGACGCCGACCACGCGGCGGCGCAGGATGGCGACGTCCACGATCGGGTGGCGCGTACGGCGGCTGTGCACCGCGAAGCCCGCGAGCAGGAGCACCGCGACGGCGAAGACCGCGACGGACGGCACCGAGCCCCAGCCCCACCGGGTGCCGCCCTCCAGCAGCCCGAGGAGCAGCAGGGTGCTCCCGCCGGCGAGGAGCCCGGCGCCGAGGTAGTCGATGGGCTCGCGCCGGCCCTCGCGCGCCGGCTCGTGGTAGCGGCGGGCCAGCATCCAGGCGGCGAGCACGCACAGCGGGATGTTGACGAGGAAGATCCAGCGCCAGCTCGTGAACTGCGAGAACACGCCGCCGAGGGTGGGGCCGACGACGGCGGAGATCGCCCAGACGGACGCGAGGTAGCCCTGCGTCTTCGCGCGCTCCTCGAGGGTGTAGATGTCGGCCGCGATGGTCATCGACACGGGCATGACCGCACCGGCGCCGAGCCCCTGGATCACGCGCCCGGCGATGAGCACCCCCATCGTCGGGGCGGCGCCGGCGACCACCGACCCGACGAAGAACAGCGCGACGCCCGCGAGCATGAGGCGCTTGCGCCCCAGCACGTCAGCAAGACGCCCGAACACCGGGGTGCTGACGGCCTGGGCGAGCAGGTAGGTGGAGAACAGCCAGGGCAGCTGGGCGAAGCCGCCGAGCTCGCGGGCGATCGTCGCGGACGCCGTGGCGATGATCGTGGCGTCGAGGGCGACGAGCGCCGTCGCGAGCATGAGGGACAGGAGGATGGGCCCGCGCTCGGAGCGCAGGCCGACGGAGGCATGACCGGTCGTGGGCACGACAGGCACAAGCCAGGAGCAACCACCGGGTATTCCCGGCGCGCGCGGTGGTCCGGGCCGGACGCCGGCGGTCGCTCAGGCGGTGACGGACTGCAGCACGCGCAGGTGGCCTGCGCGCGGCGGCACGATGACCTTGGCGAGGTAGAGCGGCCTGCCGCCGTGGCGCGCGGTCTGGGTCAGGACGAGCACGGGGTCCGCGGGCCCGACCTCGAGCAGCGCGCCGCGCGTGTCGCCGGGCACGCCGGCCACGATCTCGCACTCGCCCGCGCTGAGCACCGGCCCGGCCAGCGCCGTGAGGTTCGCCAGGAGGGTCCCAGGGCCCTCCACGGCGCCGGGCAGCGCGTCGGCCACGAGGCGCGAGACGTCGGCGAGGTCGCGCCCGGCGGGCAGGTGCTCCTGCACGAGGGCGACGGGTTCGCCGCCGCGCAGCAGCACGTGCTCGGCGAACCAGGTGCTCGCGTCGTCCCGCAGGCCGAGCGCGCCGGAGACGAAGTCGGTGGTGGGCTGGGTGCGCACGCCCACCCGCCGGACCTCGACCGTGCCGTGGCCCTCGCCGAAGACCTGCTCGTACGGTCGCACGCGCTCGAGGCCGGCGCGGGGGAGCGCCGTGCTGACGAACCGGCCGATGCCCCGCCGGGTCTGGATGAGGCCGTCCTCCTCGAGGAGCATCAGCGCCTCGCGGACCACCGTGCGGGAGACACCGAGGGCAGAGCCCAGGTCGGTCTCGTTGGGCAGCACCGAGCCGAGGGGGAACACGGCGCGCCGGATGCCGTCCGCCATCCGGGAGTAGACGGCGACCCGCATCGGCTGTCCCGGGGGGACGGCGACGGGGCGGGACAGGAGCTCGGCGACGGGCTGGTCCACGCGTTCCTCCAGGTGGTGAGCGGTGCGGTCGGTTCATTCAAGCACGTCGGAAGGCGGGTGCTCGGACGTCATACAAGGTCGTATGATGTCCGACGAACCCGCGTCGTTGCGGGCCGTGACGAAGGAGTCCTCGTGCACACACCCACCGCCCCGCGCGACGCCGTCGCGCCGGAGCTCGCCCCCGAGACGGGCCTGTCCGGTCGTCCGGCCGCCGCCCTCGTCGCCTCGCTGCTGGTCGCCGTCGTGGCGTTCCAGCTCGGGGCCAGCATGGTGACGCCGGCGCTGCCCGCCATCGCCCGCGAGCTCGGCGTCGGCGCCGACGACGTGGCCGGCGTCTCGTCCTGGTTCTTCCTCGCCGGGGCCGTCGCAGGCGTCGTCCTGAGCCGCTGGAGCGACTACGTCGGCCGGCGCCGCGTCATGCTCCTCACGCTGGGGATCATGCTGACCGGCACCGTCGTGTGCCTCCTGGCCCAGGGCCTGCCGCTGCTGCTCGCGGGCCGCGTCATGCAGGGCACCTCCAGCGCGATCTTCCAGCTCTCCTACATCATCCTCAGCGAACGGCTGGCCGCACGGGTCTTCGGTACCGCCCTCGGCGTCGTCACCGCGATCAACGGTGGCGTCGGCGGCGTGGACGGGTTCGTGGGCGGCCTGCTCACCGACCGGTTCGGGTACCGGTCCGTGTTCCTCGTCATCGCGGCGGTGGGGCTGCTCGCCCTCGGGTGCGTGCTGCGTGCCGTGCCGCGCGCCGGACGTCCCGCCGTGACCGGCGCCATGGACTGGTGGGGTGCCGCCGCCCTGTCCGTCACGCTGGTGTGCGTCACGCTCTTCGTCAACCAGGGCCCCGCGCAGGGCTGGGCCGCGCCCGGCACGCTCGGCCTGCTCGCCGGTGCGGTCGTCGCCGCGGTCACGTTCTGGCAGATCGAGCGCCGCCGCCGCTCGCCCCTGTTCCCCCTGCAGCACCTGCGCTCGCGCGAGGTGTGGCCGCTCGTCGTGACCACCCTCCTCACGCTCTCCAGCGTGTTCGCCGTCATCAACTTCACCGTCGTGATGCTCAGCCAGGACGCCACCGTCGGGTTCGGCATGACCGCCTCGATGTCCGCGCTCGTCTTCCTCTCGCCGCCCGCGCTCATCGGCCTGTTCGCCGCCCCCTTGTCCGGCTGGCTCGCCGGCCGCCGCGGCTGGGTCCCCGTGCTGCGCTGGGGCCTCGTCGCCTGCCTCGCGCTCCTCGTCGTGGTGGCGCTCGCCCCCACCCACCGCTGGGTCGTGGCCGCCGCCGTGGCAGGCCTCGGCGTCGCCTACAACGGTCTCGTCCTCACGACGGCGAACGGGCTGGGCGTGCTCCAGTCCCCGCCCGACGCCCCCGGCGCGCTGCCGGGCCTGAACAGCTCCGCGTTCGGCATCGGTGCCGGGCTCGGCATCGGCATCGTCGCCCCGTTCGTGGCGCAGGGCGGACTCGGCGGGTACACCACCGCCCTGTGGATCTCCGTCGCCATCACCGTCCTCGCGCTCGGCACCAGCCTGCTGCTGGTCGCCCGCCCCTCCGCCGCGCCCGGCGGGCAGTCATGACCGCCCGCGTGCGCGACACTGGACCCCGCTCCCACGACCACGAAGGATCCTCCGTGCCCCTGCTCGACCAGTCCGTCCAGCCCGTCCAGCCCGCCGCCCCGCTCTACCTCGACTGCGACACCGGCGTCGACGACTCCCTCGCCCTGGCCTACCTGCTCGCCTCGCCCGAGGTGGACCTGGTCGGGGTCGGCAGCGTCAGCGGCAACATCGACGCCCGCCAGGGCGCCGTGAACACGCTCGACCTGCTGGCGCTCGCGGGCCGGGGCGACGTGCCCGTCGCCGTGGGCGCGCACGACCCCCTCGCCGGCTCGTACGACGGCGGCGTCCCGCACATCCACGGGCGCAACGGTGTCGGCGACGTCGTGCTCCCCGCGTCCGGGCGCGAGCCCGTGGCGGAGTCGGCCGTGGAGCTGCTGCTGCGCCTGTCGCACGAGCACGCCGGCCGGCTGCGCCTGGTCGCCGTCGGGCCGCTGACCAACCTCGCCCTCGCGCTCCGCGCCGACCCCACGCTGCCCGAGCGCGTGCTCGACCTGACCGTCATGGGCGGCGCCGCGCTGCACCCGGGCAACGTGTCGCCGGTCGCCGAGGCGAACATCGCGAACGACCCGGAGGCCGCCGCCCAGGTGCTCGCGGCCGACTGGGACGTCACCCTCGTGCCGCTCGACGTCACCATGGTCAACCTCCTCGAGGAGACCGACCGCAAGACCCTCCTCGAGGCCGGCACCGCCCTCGCGCCGTGGCTCGGCGAGGTGCTCGACCTGTACTTCGGCTTCCACGTCCCCACCTTCGGCCGACGCTGCTCGGCGCTGCACGACCCGCTCGCCGCCGCGATCGCCGTCGGCGGCGTCCAGGCCACGGTGGCGCCTCGCGTGCCGGTGGTCGTCGACACGACCGACGGGCCCGGGCGTGGGCAGACGGTGGCCGACCTGCGCGGCCTGTACGCCGGGTACCCCGACCTCCCGGGTGCGCGCACCCGGGTCGTCCTCGCCACGGACGTGCCCCTGGCGCCCCATCTGGTCGAGCGCCTGCGCGGTCTCTGACCGCGCCGCGCCGCCCGCCCTGTCCCGACCGATCGCCGACGAACCGGAGCGACCATGTCCACCACCCCTGCCGAGTCCCTCGTCGTCGTCGTGGGGTCCGCCAACGCCGACCTGCTGGCCCGCACCGCGGTGCACCCTGCGCCGGGGGAGACCGTGCTGGGCCGTGACCTCGCCGTCCTGCCGGGCGGCAAGGGTGCCAACCAGGCGGTCGCCGCGGCCCGTCTCGGGGCTCGGGTCGCGTTCGTCGGCGCGGTCGGCGACGACGAGTTCGCGCAGGCTGCCACGTCTGGCCTGCGGGACGCCGGGGTGGACCTCGCACGGCTCGTCGTCGTGCCAGGAAGCACCGGGGTCGCCGTGGTCACCGTGGCTGCTGATGGGGAGAACTCGATCGTCGTCGTCCCGGGCGCGAACGCCGCCGTGGACGCCGGGCTCGTGGGGCGGCACGCCGACCTGCTCGCCGACGCCGCCGTGGTCGTGCTGCAGGGCGAGATCCCGCGCGACGGCATCGAGGAGGCGGCCCGGCTGGCCGGAGGCCGCGTCGTGGTGAACCTCGCGCCCGTGATCGACGTCGACCCGGGCGTGCTGCGGCAGGCCGACCCGCTCGTGGTCAACGAGCACGAGGCGCACGCCGCGCTCGCCCTGCTGACGCCGGGGGACGACGCCGGGCCCGACCTGGCCGACGAGGAGGTCGTCGCCGGCCTGCGGCAGGCCGGGGTGCGGTCCGTCGTGCTCACCCGCGGGGCGCAGGGCGCGCTCGTCGCGGCCGAGGAGGTCGACGGCGGCGTCGTCTCCGTCCCCGCGCCGCGCGTCGAGGCGGTCGACACCACCGGCGCGGGCGACGCGTTCGTCGGTGCCCTGGCGGGAGAGCTCGCGCGGGGGAGCGGGCTGGTCGACGCCGCCCGCCTCGCGGCCCGCGTGGGCGCGTTCGCCGTGCGCGGCGCGGGCGCGCAGCCGTCGTACCCGCGGGAGGGCGACGAGCTGCCCTGACCCGAGCGGCGCGTGCGCCCCGGGGACGACCTCTAGACTGGACGTCGCCTGCGATCGAGCGACCGGTCACGAGCAGGGAAGTGGCTGAGGAGAGGAACGAATCGTGGGCACCAGCGGAGGCATCAACCTGAGCGACGACGGTCTCATGTGGGAGATGTGGGGCGAGATCGACGTCGCGGTCGCCCACGAGGTCCATGCCACGCTGGAGGACGCGAAAGAGGGCCGCAAGACCCTCGACATGCGCAGGGTCACCTTCATCGACTCGTCCGGCGTGCGGCTCGTGGTGATCGCGTGCCAGGACGGCGCCCGGCCGCGCGTGGTCGGGGCGCCCCCGCTGGTCCGCGACATCTTCGAGATGATGAGCTTCGACATGCTGGTGGACTTCGTCGACGCCGACGAGTTCGAGGCCGAGGGGCGTGAGGACAAGACCGCCTGACGGCGTCGCGGCCCCTTCGCGGCTCGTCTCCGTCAAGGCGCCCGTGTGCCTGCTCGTGGCACGAAGAAAGGCCCTGAACCCCGTCAGGGGTTCAGGGCCTTGTCTCGGCTCCCGCGGTTGGACTTGAACCAACGACCGTCCGATTAACAGTCGGATGCTCTGCCAGCTGAGCTACGCGGGATCGCTCGGTCGTCCGGCCGGTGGCCTTCGAACCGGGAAGAACAATACCAGGCTCACACGGGTAGTCCGGACGCTCCGCGGACCCTGGACTCCGTGGCGTCCACCACGCGGGCGACGGCCGGGTCGTCCAGGTCGACACCTGGCCCGGCGACGGCCTGGGAGAAGAACTGGCCGTCCGCGGTGCGGCGGACTGCGACCTTCACGTCGCCCCCGCCGGGGACGGTCACGGTCTCGGAGAGCACCACCGACCACTGGACGCGCTCGCGCAGGGCCTGCGGGAACGGCGTGCGCTCGGGGTCGACGATCCGCAGCACGAGGTCCGGTGCGGCGTCGACCCACGTGACAAGGAGCTCGGCGCGCTCCGGGTCGAACACCCCGCGGTCGACGTCGCACCAGGGGCGCCGCGTCCCGACGTCCTGGGGCCCGGGCCCGACGACCATGAGGTCGGCGGTCGTCGCGACGGCCCAGCGGCCGTCGGCGAGCTCTGCGGAGGCAAGGACGCGCTCGCCGCGGGCGAGGGGCAGCGCACGGCGCGCGTCGGCGGGCAGGGGAGAGCGGCGGAACCACATGGCGCCACCGTACCGACGCGGGCCGAGCGGCGGGGTCAGCTCGCGGCGGCGTCGCGCCCGCCGTCGTCCGACCGCGGCGAGGGGGTGTCCTGCGCGGCCTGCTCGCGCTCGCGCTTCAGGCGGGCCTGTTCCAGGAGCCAGCGCATCTCGGGGTCGTCCTCGGGGTCCGCCGGAACCTCGGCCGTCTCCCACGTGCGTCGCCGGCCGGGGTACTGGGCGGGAGGCACCGGTCCGGCGGGGAAGCCCGTCCGCGCCGCGGGACGCCGGGCCGCGCGGGCGCGCCGGCTCACGACCAGCCACGCGACGGAGCCCGCGAACGGCAGCAGCAGGATGATGAGGATCCAGAAGCCCTTCTGGATCCCGCCACCGTCCTCCTCGTCCGACTGGGCCACGTCGGCGATGGCGTAGACGAGGAGGGCGAGGTAGGCCAGCATCAGCAGCACGCGGGGCATGGCCCCGGAGCGTAGCGGGTGGTGGGACGTCGTGGCAGGTCGAGAACGATGCGTCGGAAGTTCTTGACGCGTCGGGAATCTCCGACATATTGTCGCCGCCGTGCCGACAGACATCTTCGGGGCGCTCGCCAACCCGGTGCGCCGGCGCCTGCTCGACGCGCTGCGGGCCGGGCCCGAGTCGACGTCCCGGCTCGCCGCGATGTTCGAGCTGGGACGGCCGGCGGTGTCCGAGCACCTCGCCGTGCTGCGCGACGTCGGCCTCGTGCGCGAGGAGCGGCGAGGGCGGCATCGCTTCTACCACCTGAGGGCGGACGGGCTGGCCGAGGTCGACACCTGGCTCCGCCCCTTCGAGCACTACTGGACGCAGCGCCTGGACGCCCTGGCCGACCTGGCCGACCTGCTGGACGAGGAGACCTCCCGTGACGACTGAGTCGATCCGAATCGACCGCCTCCTGCCGCACCCGCCCGCCCGTGTCTGGCGGCTGCTGGTGGAGCCCGACCTGCACGCCCGGTGGTGGGTGGCCGGAGACGTGCAACCTGTCGTCGGGCACCGCTTCACCCTCGACATGGGCGGCTTCGGCCCGCAGACGTGCGAGGTGCTCCGGGTCGAGCACGAGCGCCTGTTCGCCTACACGTTCGCCGAGGGCGTCCTCGACAGCGTCCTCACGTGGCGGCTGGAGCCGCACGAGGACGGCACGCTGCTGAGGTTCGAGCACTCCGGACTCGATCTCGCCACGCCCGCGGGCCGGCAGGCCTTCGAGGGCATGGGGCGTGGGTGGCCCGCAGTGATCGGGCGGCTGGAGACGGTCGCCGCGCCCTGACGGGCGGCGGACCGGATGCCGCGCTGCTGGACACCCGGTCCCTGCCCGTCAGCGGGAGCCGTCGTGCATGTGGCCATGCTGCCGCACTCCGCAGCGGCGGTGCACGGCGGGCGCGCGGACTTCACCCTCCGCCTCGGGAACGCCGTGGCCTCCGAGCGAGCCGCCGCGGCGGACCGGCGTCGGTGCCCCGTGCAGGACTTGAACCCGCGACCGAGAGATTATGAGTCTCCTGCTCTGACCAGCTGAGCTAACGGGGCGCGCGGCGAGCATACCGGCCGCCCGCGCCGCGTGCGCCCGACGCTGCGGCGCGGTGTCATGGGGGCGTGAGCATCGCCGTGAAGCGCGTCTACGAGCCTCCCGCGCCGGACGACGGCGCCCGCGTCCTGGTCGACCGGCTGTGGCCGCGCGGCGTCTCGAAGGAGGCCGCACACCTGGACCGGTGGTGCAAGGACGTGGCGCCGTCGGCGGAGCTGCGCACGTGGTTCCACCACGAGCCGGACCGGTTCGCGGAGTTCGAGCGTCGCTACCGGGCCGAGCTCGCCGGCAACCCCGCGGTCGCCGAGCTGGCCGCCCTGGGGGCGGGCGACGCCAGGCTCACGCTGCTGTACTCGGCGCGGGACACCGAGCGCAACCACGCGCTCGTGCTCCGGGACGTGCTCCTGCACTACCGCGACGAGACGGCCTCCGGCTCGGGCGCCTGAGCGGGCCGCGGCTCGCGCGGGGCGCGGGCGAGGGCGCGGCTCGTGCGCTCGAGGTCCTGCGCGACGGCGCGCCGCAGCCGTGGGCCGAAGGGCCGTTCCACGAAGCGGTGCACCAGGTAGGCCGCCGCGAGCATGGCGGCGGTGACGAGCACGAACGTGGCACCGGCGGGCAGGTGCGGGCTCGCCTCGCCGATGAGCCACTGCCCCCACGACGAGTGCAGCAGGTACAGCGGGTAGGTCATCGCGCCCACGACCGTCAGCCACCGCCACGACAGCCGGTCGAGGGGTGTCAGCGCCACGACGGCGACGAGCGCGAAGCAGGCCACGATCGCCACCCAGTACGTCTGCGGGCCGACGGTGACGTCGGTGCTGTGCGCGATCCGGAGCGACTGGCTCCGGCCGGCCACCACCCCGGCGAGCGCCACGTTGAGCCCCAGCACGAGCCACAGCACCAGCGAGCGGCGTTCCTTGGTGAGCAGGTAGAGCATCATCCCGCCGGCGAACAACGGGGCGTCGCTGCCGACGAGCAGGGTGGACCAGAGCTCGTTGCCCGACCGGACGGCGACGGCGGCGAGCACGGGCCAGACGGCGGCGAAGGCGACGAGGCGCCGGTGCGTCATGCCGACCGCGAGCAGGATCCCGATGAGCACGTAGAACCGCAGCTCGGTCCAGAGGGTCCAGTACACGGGCTCGATGTCCGGGACGCCGAACGCGCGCTGCACCATCGTGAGGTTCGCTGCGGTCTCCGGGATGCCGACGTCCTTGCGGCCGGGAGTCACCAGCACGAGCAGCGCGACGACCGCCGCCACGGAGAACCAGTAGGCGGGGAAGAGGCGGCCCACGCGGGAGGCGGTGAAGGACCGCACGTCCCGACCCCAGGCCGACATGAGGATGACGAACCCGCTGATCACGAAGAACAGCTGGACGCCGAAGGACCCGAACGCCGCGACCGGCTGCAGGTGCGGGAAGGAGTCCTCGGTCCGGGCACCCCACGCGGAGTGGTTCACCGCGACGTAGTGGTAGGCGACCACCGCCATGGCGGCGAGGAAGCGGAGGCCGTCGAGCGCGGCGAGCCGGGGTCGGCCCGTCGCGGCGGGGGCGACCCTCCGGGCGCTCGGCAGGGGCGGCGGGGTTGACTCGGTCATCCGTCGTAGCATCGCTCGGCACGTTATCAAACCGTGACAATGCGCGACGCCACCGGCCCGCGACGTGGGAGAATGCGGCCCATGGCGATGCGAGAGATCCGGGTGCTGCCCGACCCCGTGCTGCGCACACCCTGCGACGAGATCACCACCGTCGACGACCGGGTCCGGTCGCTCGTCGAGGATCTCGTGGAGACGGTCGACGCGGACGGCCGGGCGGGCCTGGCGGCCAACCAGATCGGCGTGAACCTGCGGGCGTTCTCCTGGAACGTGGACGACGAGATCGGCTACGTCCTCAACCCGCGGATCGTCGAGCTCTCCGACGAGACGCAGGACGGCGACGAGGGCTGCCTCTCGGTCCCCGGCCTGTGGTACCCGACGACCCGCGCGTGGTACGCCCGCGTGGTGGGCACGGACCTCGACGGGAACGAGATCGAGGTCGAGGGCACGGGGCTGATGGCGCGCTGCCTCCAGCACGAGTGCGACCACCTCGACGGCATGCTCTACCTGGACCGCCTCGAGCGCAGCGTGCGCAAGAAGGCCATGCGGGAGCTGCGCGAGCGGCTCTGAGCTCCTCAACGGCTGCTCAAGTCCGCGTTTCCTCTCGCACGGCTGCTCGCCATCGGGCAGGATGTGTCAAGACGACACACCGTCGGAGCTCGCCGACCAGCAGGCCGACCGGTTCGAGGACGTAGGGGAAGACGGACCTCGGAACCAGGGAGGACAACATGGCTGGTGCGATCACCCGCGGTGTGCTGTTCGTGCACTCGGCACCCCGTGCGCTCTGCCCTCACCTCGAGTGGGCGGCAGGCAACGTGCTCGGGGGACGTGTCTCGCTCGACTGGACGGCCCAGCCGGCGGGACGCGGACTCTTCCGTGCCGAGTACTCGTGGCAGGGCGCCCAGGGAACGGGTGCCCGGCTGGCCTCTGCCCTGCGGGGCTGGGACCACCTGCGCTACGAGGTGACGGAGGAGGCGAGCCACGGCGCCGACGGCGCCCGCTGGTCGCACACCCCTGACCTCGGCATCTTTCACGCCATGACGGACGTGCACGGCAACGTCGTCGTCCCGGAGGACCGCATCCGGGCTGCGATGGAGTCGGCGCACGACGGTCGCGGGGTGCGCGAGGCCCTCGACCTGGCGCTGGGCACGGCCTGGGACGACGAGCTCGAGCCGTTCCGCTACGCCGGAGCCGGGGCGCCCGTGCGCTGGCTGCACCGCGTGGGCTGACGGCCGCCCGGCCGCACCTCGCCTCCCAGGCTCCGGTTCCCGTACGACGACGCCCCGCCACCTCGCGAGAGGTGACGGGGCGTCGTCGTGCCGCCCTGTCGGTCAGGGCTGGCGCGTCGTCCGGCGGACGGCGGCCAGCGTGCCCCCACCGGCGGCGAGGAGCACCAGCGCGAGGAGGGCCATCGGGACGAGACCGTCGCCCGCGCCGGTGCGCGGCAGGGTCCCGGTCAGGCCCGGGGAGCCGCCCCCGGGCGCAGCCCCGACGGCGGCGTCGGGGCCGTCCGTGCCGGCGCCGCCGAGGTCGCCGGGCGCGAGCACCACCTCGAACGTCGCCGTCGCCGAGTCGCCCACCGTCACGCTGGTGGCCGTGCCGGTGTGCGTGCCCAGCTCGAACGCCTGCGGCACGGTGAACGTCCACGTGGCGACGCCGTCGGCGTCGGCCACGGTGACGGGCAGGGCGAGAGGTTCGGACGCGATCACGGCCCGTACCTGCTCGCCGGGCTCGAACCCGGACGCCTGGAACGTCTGGGCAGCGCCGCGGCCGACCTGGGCGTCGGAGAACCAGGCGCGCAGCGCGCGGTCGCCCGGGTCGGTCCCGGGCTCCGTGACCGTCAACGGCGCCTCCGCCGTCTCGCCCTCGGGGCTGGTGCCGACCACCGTGTAGTCGCCCGGCTCGGCGTCCTCGGGCACGGTCAGGTCGACCGTCCCCGTGCCGTCGTCACCGGGGACGCACTCGACGGCGTCCCCGACCGGCTGGCCCTCGGAGTCCACCAGCTGCACCTGCACGGGGCCGTCGCCGAAGCCGTCGCACGTGACGGTGACCGTGTCTCCCGGGGCGGCCGTGCCCGGGTCGACGTCGATGGACGGCTCGCTCTGGCCCGGCGCGGCGATCACCTGAAGCGGGGCCTCCGTCGTCCCGCCGGTCGAGTCCGTCGCGACGACGGTGTGCTCGCCGGGGGTCGCGCCTGCCGGGACGGGCAGGACCACGGTGAACGTCCCGTCCGGGTTCACGGTGACGTCGATCGGGTCGCCCACGGGGTCGCCTGCGGCGTCCTCGAGCTGGACCGTGACCTGGTCGTCCGGCGTGAAGCCCCCGCCCGAGACCGTGGTGGTGCCGCCCACCGGCACCGTCGGCGGATCCGCGGTCAGGGTCGGCACGGCCGGTGTCGTGACCTCCAGCGGTGTCTGCGCCGCAGCTCCCGTGGGGTCCTCGGCGACCACGGTGAGGT
>NZ_JBSHCR010000006.1:0-81253 GCF_053615895.1 Isoptericola sp. NPDC055881 | reverse complement strand
CGCCGGGGGTGGTGTCGGCGGGCACCGTGACGTCGACCTCGATGGTGCCGTCCTCGCCCGCCGTGGTGGTGACCGGGTCGCCGACGGGGTCGCCGGCGTCGTCGGTGAGCTGGACGGTGACCTCGCCGCCGGGGGTGAAGCCGTCGCCGGTCACGGTGGTGGTGCCACCTGCCGGGACGGTCGTCGGGTCGACGGCGATGGTCGGCGCCGCGGTGACCTCCAACGGTGTCTGCGCCGCGGCTCCCGTGGAGTCCTCGGCGACCACCGTGAGGTCGCCGGGGGTGGTGTCGGCGGGCACCGTGACGTCGACCTCGATGGTGCCGTCCTCGCCCGCCGTGGTGGTGACCGGGTCGCCGACGGGGTCGCCGCCGGCGTCGGTGAGCTGGACGGTGACCTTGCCGCCGGGGGTGAAGCCGTCGCCGGTCACGGTGGTGGTGCCACCCGCCGGGACGGTCGCCGGGTCGACGGAGATCGTCGGCGCCGCGGTCACCGTGAGAGGCGCTTCGGCCGTGGCTCCGGTGACGTCGGTCGCGACGACCGAGTAGTCGCCGGGAGCGGCGTCGGCCGGGACGGGCACGTCCACCTCGATCGTGCCGTCGTCTCCCGCCGTGGTGGTCACGGGATCGCCGACGGGCTCGCCCGCGTCGTCGGTGAGCTGGACGCTCACGTCCGACCCGGGGGTGAAGCCGTCACCGGTCACGGTGGTGGTGCCCCCCGCCGGCAGGGTGCCCGGGTCCGCCGACAGCGTCGGCGCGGCGGTCACCTCGAGGGGGGTCTGCGCCGGTGCGCCCGTGGAGTCCTCGGCCACGACGGTGTGCTGCCCCGGTGTGGCGCCGGCGGGCACGGTGAGGTCGACCTCGATGGTGCCGTCGTCTCCCGCCGTGGGGGTGACCGGATCGCCGACGGGGTCGCCGTCAGCGTCCGTCAGTTGGACAGTGACCTCGCCGCCGGGGGTGAAGCCGTCGCCGGTCACCGTGGTGGTGCCGCCTGCCGGGACGGTCGTCGGGTCGACGGCGATCGTCGGGGCCGCGGTCACTGCCAGAGGCGCTTCGGCCGTGGCACCGGTGACGTCGGTCGCGACGACCGTGTAGTCGCCCGGTGTGGTGCCGGAGTCGATCGGCAGGCCGACCTCGATAACGCCGTCCGCCGTCGCGGTGGCGGTGACGGGTTCACCGACGGGGTCGCCGTCGGCGTCGGTGAGCTGCACGCTCACCTCGGAGCCGGGCGTGAAGCCTCCGCTCGTGACCGTGGTGGTGCCGCCCGCCGGGACGGTGCCGGGGTTGGCCTCGATGGCCGGCTCCCCGGTCACCACGAGGTCTGCCTGCGCGGTCGCGCCGGTGACGTCGGTCCCGACGACCGTGTACGGGCCGGCTGTCGCGTCGTCGGGGACCGTCAGCGGGGTCGTGATCTCCCCGCCGGCGCCGGCCGAGACGGTGACGGGATCGCCCACGGGGTCGCCGCCCGCGTCGGTGAGCTGGACGCTGACGTCGGACCCCGGGGTGAAGCCCGTGCCCGTGACGGTGGTGGTGCCGCCCGCCGGGACGGTCCCGGGGTCGGTGGCCAGCGTCGGGGCGGTGGTCACCGTGAGCGTCGTCTGCGCCGTGGCGCCCGTGACGTCGGTCGCGACGACCGTGTAGTCGTCGGGCGTGGTCCCGGCGTCCGTGGGCAGGTCGACCTCGATCGTGCCGTCGTCACCTGCCGTGGTGGTGACCGGGTCACCGACGGGGTCGCCGGCGTCGTCGGTGAGCTGGACGCTCACCTCGGAGCCGGGCGTGAACCCGTCCCCGGTGACGGTGGTGGTGCCGCCGGCCGGCACGGTCCCCGGTTCTGCCGCGATCGTCGGGGCGGCCGTGACCTCCAGCGGTGTGTCGGCCGTGAGGCCCGCGGGGTCGGTCGCCACGACGGTGTAGTCGCCCGGCGCGGTGCCGGCGTCCGTGGGCAGGTCGACCTCGATGGTGCCGTCGTCACCTGCCGTGGTGGTGACCGGGTCGCCGACGGGGTCGCCGGCGTCGTCGGTGAGCTGGACGCTCACCTCGGAGCCAGGCGTGAACCCGTCGCCGGTGACGGTCGTGGTGCCGCCGGCCGGGACGGTCGCCGGGTCGGCGCTGATGGTCGGGACGACGACGGCGAGGTCCGCCTCGGCGGACGCCCCGGTGACGTCGGTCGCGACGACCGTGTAGCCGCCCGCGGCGGTCCCGTCCGGGACGACCACCGGCGTGCTGAACGAGCCGTCCTGCTCCGCGGTGACGGTGACCGGTTCGCCGACGGGGTCACCGGCGGCGTCGGTGAGCTGGACGCTCACGTCGCCGCCGGGCGTGAACCCGTCGCCGTCCGCCGTGGTGGTCCCGCCCGGCATGACGGTCGTGGGGACGAGGGCGAGGGTCGGTGCGGCGGTGACGACCAACGGCGCGTCGGCGACGGCGCCGGTGCTCGTGTCCGTGGCCACCACGGTGTAGTCGCCCGGCGCGGTGCCGGCGTCCGTGGGGAGGTCGACCTCAATGGTGCCGTCGTCGCCGGCCGTGGCGGTGACCGGGTCGCCGACCGGGTCACCGGCGTCGTCCGTGAGCTGCACGGAGACGTCGCCGCCGGGCGTGAAGCTCTCGCCGGTGACGGTCGTGGTGCCGCCGGCCGGGACGATCCCCGGGTCGGTGGTGATGCTCGGGGCCGCCGTCACCGTGAGCGGAGCCGTCGGCACGACGCCGGACGGGTCACCGGTCGCGGTGACGGTGTAGTCGCCGGGGTCGGTGCCGGCGCCGACGGGCAGCGGCACCGTGAAGGCGCCGGCACCGTCCGTCGTCACGGCGACCGGGTCACCGACAGGGTCACCGGCCGCGTCGGTGAGCTGCACGGCCAGGTCGGTCTCGGGCGCGAAGCCCGTGCCCGAGACCGTCGTCTCGGCACCCGCCTGGACGGTCGCCGGGTCGACGGTGATCGACGGCGCCTCGACGGCGCGCACCGTGGCCGACGCGAGGTTGACGGTCGCCAGGTCGTCGCCCGTGCCGAACGACAGCAGACGCAGGGACAGCGCGCGCTCGGTGAACGACTCGCCTCCCGACGGGTCCTGCGCCGGCAGGTCTCCGGGCTGCTCCTGGACGTTGCCGGTGAGCGAGACGACGCCGGTCAGGACGTCGAGCACGGGGCCGACGACGTCCGCCGCCAGCGGGCCGGTGATGCCGTCGAGGGTCGTCTCGAGGGTGTCGACGAGGGTGAACACCGCGCCGACCGGAGCCAGGAGGGCGTTGACGATCGTGCTGGCGAGGGCGTCCGTCGAGGTGCCGAGCACCCCCAGCACCACGTCGAGCAGCGCCTGGGTGCCCAGGACGTCGACGCTCGCGGTCGCGGTCCCGTCGTCGATGGCCGAGAGCGGGGCGTCCAGGGTGATGCCGAGGACGTCGGCGTACGGCCCGGTGGGCAGGAGCCGGGCGCCGACGGTGACGTCGAGGGAGACCGCGGCGCTCTCCACAGCCGTGCGGACGCCGTCGGCGACGTCCTGGACGATCGAGGTGATCGTGCTGGTCACGGCGTCGGCGATCGCGGCGACGACGGCACCGTCGAGGATCTCGGTGTTGGCCGGGAGCTCGTTGAGGTCCGGCAGGTCGGGGTCGTCGGCGAGCAGCTGCTCGAGGTCGACGGAGACCTGACCGGTCTGCAGGTTGACCTGGACCGCCCCGTCACCGACGAAGCCCGACGGCAGCACCGTGCTCAGGTCGGGCACGGTCACGTCCACGGTGCTGGTCGCCTGGGTGAGGGGCGAGGCGTCGAGGAGCCCGAGCGTGCCCTCGACCGCCGTGGTGAGGGTGTCGGACAGGCCGTCGAGGGAGGTCTGGACGGGCGCGATGGCGTCCTGGAGCTGCGTGTACACGCCGCCGACCAGCGGGCTGGTCAGGTCGACGGTCGCGCCGGCGATCTGGTAGTCGCCCGTCGTCGATCCCGGCTCGGCCTGGGCCGTGGCCGACAGAGCCCCGAGCGAGAGGTCGAGCTGGGAGACGGTCGATCCCTGGAGGTCGTCCGGCACCAGCGGGGTGAGCGAGACCGTGGCGTCGGCCGGGAACTGCTCCGAGCCGCCTACGGAGATGCCGCCCTGGTCCGTGACGGCGCCCGAGGCGGCGGTCGCGCCGTCGGCGTCGGCGGCGGCGTACTGGTTCACCGCGCCGAGCTGGACGACGCCGTTGGGGCCGAAGAGCTGGAGGGTGTCGGTGAGGTTCACCCCGAGGGCGTCGAGGACGTCCGCGGACAGCGGGTTCGTGTCCAGCCCGTCGCCGGAGGGGTAGGCCGCCTTGGCGCCCTCCACCTCCGCGATCGCGTCCAGGTCGACGCCCCCGAGCACGACGTCGCCCCCCAGGAACTTGCCGAGGGACTCGGAGACGTCGGTCGGGGCGGCCGCCGCGCTCGGGGCGCCCGCGAAGGCGAGCGCCCCGAGGACGGCGGCTGAGGCCGCCCCGGCGGTGAGCCGGTGCAGGGCGTCGTGGCCGCTGCGTCGTCGTGACCGGGGCGGGGGAGCCGCTCCGATCTGCTGGGCTCCTGGTCGATCTTGCCTGGCATGACGGCGCGCACGTACCACTGGTCTCCCCCTTGGACCTTGCCCTGCAGCCCACCCACGTTGGTGGCCTCAGGCGCCAACCTAAGTTGCCTGAGACATGTGGGCACGCCGAGGAAAACTCCGCCCGGGTGAAATATTCGGGCGTTCGTGAGACGTCGGGCCGACCGCCCGAGGGGGATGTTTCGGGTAGGTCAGACGTTCGTGATCGTCAGGGCGACGTTGTGCCCTCCGAAGCCGAAGGAGTTGTTGAGCGCGACGATGTCGCCGTCGGGCAGCTTCTCCGGGGTGTCGCGCACCAGGGGGACCTGGAGCTCGGGGTCCGGGGTCTCGACGTTGATGGTGGGCGGGGCAAGCCGCTCCGACACCGCCTTGACCGTGAAGAGGGTCTCGAGCGCGCCCGCGCCACCGAGCAGATGACCGGTCATGGACTTGGTCGCGGAGAGGCGCACGTGGTCGGCCTCGCCGCCCATGAGCGTACGGATCGAGGCGGTCTCGGTGAGGTCGCCGACCTTGGTCGAGGTGGCGTGCGCGTTGACGTGCACGACGTCGCGCGACGTCACGCCGGCCTCCTCGAGGGCCCGGCGCATGGCCGAGACCTGCCCGGTGCCCTCGGGGTCCGGGGAGGTGATGTGGTAGGCGTCGGCGGACAGGCCGACGCCCGCGATCTTCGCGTAGACCCGCGCCCCGCGGGCGGCGGCGTGCTCGGCGCTCTCGATGACCAGCACGGCGGCGCCCTCGCCGACGACGAAGCCGTCGCGGTCGACGTCGTAGGGGCGGGAGGCGCGCTGCGGGTCGTCGTTGCGCAGCGACAGCGTGCGCGAGGCCGCGAAGGCGGCGATCGGCATGGGGTGGATCGTCGCCTCGGTCCCGCCGCACACGACGATGTCGGCCCGGCCGCTGCGGATCATGTCCACGCCGTACCCGATCGCCTCGGCGCCGGACGCGCACGCCGACACGAGGGCGTGCGCCCCGGCCTTGGCGCCGAACTCCATCGAGACGTACGCGGCGGGGGAGTTGGGCATGAGCATGGGGACGGTCATCGGGAGCATGCGGCGCGCGCCGCGCTCCTTGAGGGTGTCCCAGCCGTCCAGCGTGGTCCAGATGCCGCCGATGCCCGACGACACGACCGCACCGAGCCGCTCGCTGTCGACCTCGGGGGCGCCGGCGTCCTGCCAGGCCTCCCGGGCCGCGACCATCGCGTACTGCGTGGACGGGTCCATGCGCTTGGTCTCGGGGCGGGAGAGCACCTGGTCGGGGGTGACCTTGATGGTGGCGGCGAAGGTGACCGGGAGCCCGTACTTCTCGGCCCAGTCGTTGTCGAGGGTGCGCGCGCCCGACTCGCCCGCGAGGGCCGCGGCCCAGGTGCTGGGGGCGTCGCCACCGAGCGGGGTGGTGGCGCCGAGGCCGGTGACGACGACGTCGCGCGAGGCGGGTGCGGCAGTCATGGGTGGGTCACTCCTGTGGTGAGAGCGGGTGTGCGGTGTGGTGCTGCTCGATGCGTTGCCGGGCGGGCCGGGGTCCCCGGCCCGCCCGCGCGGCGGGGCGTGCGCCCCGCGGCGGCGTCACGCGGCCTGCGCACCCTCGATGTACGAGACGGCGTCGCCGACCGTGGTGAGGTTCTTGACCTCGTCGTCGGGGATGCGGACGCCGAACTTGTCCTCGGCGTGGGTCACGATCGTCATCATCGACAGCGAGTCGATGTCGAGGTCGTCCGTGAACGACTTCTCCGACACGACCGCGTCCGTGGGCAGACCGGTCTCCTCGGCGACGATCTCGGCGAGGCCCTCGAGGATCTCCTGGGAGGTGTAAGCCATGGGGTGCGTCTCTCCTTGAACGGGGTACCGGCCGTCCGGCACCGTGGGGTGTTGCGGTGCGATTGTCCCGCACCACGGGGGTCGGTCACGACCCGGGCGCAGATCCGCCCGGAACCGGACCGCTGGCTAGGGCAGCACCACGACCTGTGCCGCATAGACGAGTCCCGCGCCGAAGCCGATCTGCAGGGCCAGGTCGCCGGAGCGTGCCTGTCCCTCGGCCAGCAGGCGCTCGGTGGCGAGCGGGATCGACGCGGCCGACGTGTTGCCGGTGTCGGCGATGTCACGCGCGACCACGACGCTGTCGGGCAGCCGCAGCTGCTTCACGAGCTGGTCGATGATGCGCATGTTCGCCTGGTGGGGCACGAAGACCTGGACGTCCTCGGGCTCGACGCCCGCCTCCGCCATCGCCTTCGCCGCGACCGGTGCCATCTGGAAGCTGGCCCACTTGAAGACGGTCGGGCCGTCCTGGCGCAGCGTCGGCCAGCCGGCCGTCGGCTCCGCCCGCAGGTCGGACCAGCCGCGGGTCTGCGAGATGGCCTGCGACTTCGCGCCGTCCGAGCCCCAGACGGTCGGGCCGATGCCCGGGGTGTCGGACGGGCCGACGACGGCAGCGCCTGCGCCGTCGCCCAGCAGGAACGAGATCGACCGGTCGGTGGGGTCGACGAAGTCGGACATCTTCTCGGCACCGATCACGAGCACGTGCCGCGCGGCGCCGGAACGCACGAGCGCGTCGGCCTGGCCGATCCCGTAGGCGTACCCGGCGCAGGCGGCGGACACGTCGTAGGCCGCGGCGGGCGTCGCACCCAGCCGCTCGGCGAGGACGGCGGCCCCCGCGGGCGTCTGGTGGAAGTACGTCACCGTCGACAGGATCACGACGTCGACGTCCGCGCCGGTCAGCCCGGCGGAGCCGAGCGCCTTGCGTGCGGCGGCCTCCGCGAGGTCGAGCACGTCGACGTCGGCCGCGGCGTACCGCCGTGTGACGATGCCCGTGCGCTGGCGGATCCACTCGTCGGACGAGTCGATCGGGCCGGCCACGTCGTCGTTCGTCACGACGCGCTCGCCGCGCTCGCCGGCGATCGCGAGGATCCGCGAGAAGCGGACCGGCTCGGCCTGCCGCAGCGTGGGGCGGGACGCGGGGGACGCCGGGGGCACGGTCACGCGGTGGTCCCCGCGCCGGCGACGACGGAGTGGCGGGCGATCAGGTCGCGTGCGGCGGCGACGTCGTCCGGGCTCTTCACCGCGACCGACTCGACGCCCTTGAGCGCGCGCTTGGCCAGGCCGGTGAGCACGCCGCCGGGGGCGAGCTCGAGGATGCCGGTGACGCCGCGCTCGGCGAGGGTCTCCTGGCACAGGTCCCAGCGCACGGGCGCGGTGACCTGGGCGGCGAGCCGGGCCAGGACGTCGGCGGCGGTGCCGTGCCCGTGGGAGCCGGGCGCCAGCGCGTCGTAGGAGGCGCCGTCCGCGTCCGACAGCAGGGGCAGGCGCGGGTCGGTGGCGAGCCAGCCCGTCGCCACCTGCTCGAACGCGACGCGGGCGGTCTCCATGAAGGGCGTGTGGAACGCGCCCGCGACCTGCAGGGGGATGACGCGGGCGCGCGTCGGCGGGTCGGCGGCCAGGGCGGCGAGCCGGTCCAGGTCGCCGGCCGCGACGACCTGGCCGCCGCCGTTGACGTTCGCGGGGAACAGCCCGGCCGCCTCGATGGAGGCGAGCACCTCCTCGGGGTCGCCGCCCACGACGGCGCTCATGCCCGACGGCGCGGCCGCGGCGGCCTCCGCCATCGCCCGCGCGCGGTGCGAGACCAGGCCGACGGCGCCGGCGTCGTCGAGCGCGCCCGAGACCGCGGCAGCGCTGAGCTCGCCGACCGAGTGACCCGCGGTGACGTCCACGACCTCGGTCGTGGGGCGGCCGTCGAGGATCGCCCGCAGCGCGAGGAGCGACGACGACACGATGAGCGGCTGGGCCACGGCGGTGTCGCGGATCGTGTCCGCGTCCGACGTCGTCCCGTGCTGGGCGAGGTCGGTCCCGGCCGCGGCGGAGAAGGAGTCGAGCAGGTCGGCGGTGCCGGGCAGCTCCAGCCAGGGGCTGAGCATCCCGGGGGTCTGAGAGCCCTGTCCAGGGCAGACGACGGCGAGCACGCCCCCACGGTGTCACCCCGCCGCGGGGGCGCGTCGTCGCGACCCGCACGAACCTCGCGGATACCGATTGTGGGATTCCTCCAACACGCGCTCTGTCGGTCGCCCCACGTCCGTCCGTGCCGGCGCCTCAGCCGCCCGTGGCGCCGCCCTCGAGCTGGCCGAGGGCGAGGGCGATCTGCAGCACGAACGACTCCCGCGCGTCGAGCGGGTCCCAGCCGGTGATCTCCGAGACCTTGCGCAGGCGGTAGCGCACGGTGTTGGGGTGCACGTACAGGCGGCGGGCGGCGGCCTCGAGCGAGCGGCCCGTGCCGAGGTAGGCGGACAGCGTCTCGAGCACCGAGCCCGACGCCTCCTGCAGCGGCCGGAACGCCTGCGCCACGAGCGTGCGGCGGGCGGTGACGTCGCCGGTCAGGACACGCTCCGGCAGGATCTCGTCGGCCAGGACCGGCCGGGGGGCCTGCGGCCACGCGGGCGCCGCGGCGAGGCCGGCGAGGGCTGCGGCAGCGGAGGCGGGGGCGTCGGACACGTCGGGCACGACGCCGCCGATGACGACGGGGCCGGGGCCGAACCGGTCGAGCAGCGACGTGGCCGCGGCGACCAGGTCGCCCTCGCCGCCCAGGACGAGCACCAGCCGGTCGCCGTGGATCCCCACGAGGGCGTCTCCCGCGGCGCGCCGTGCCAGCCTCCGCAGCTCCGCCGTGCGCACGTCGTCGAGCCGCGTCGTCGCCTCGCCCACCACGACGAGCGCCTGACCGCGCCCGCTCCAGCCCAGCGCCGAGACGCGGGACCGCAGCGCGTCGTCGCCGTCGCCCCGCACCAGGGCGTCCACGACCAGCGCCTCGAGCCGCGCGTCCCACGCCCCGCGGACCTCGGCCGCACGCGCGTAGACCTCGGCGGCCGAGAACGCGATCTCGCGCGAGTAGCGCAGCACCGCCTCGCGCAGGTCCCGCTCGTACCCGGGAGCGGCGATCTCGTCCGAGTGCTGCTCCACGACGTCGACCATGAGACGCACGAGCTGCAGCGTGTGCTGCAGCGAGATCGAGCGCGTGAGCTCGGGCGGCGCGGCCGCGAACATCTCGCCCACGCCGTGGGGCGTCGGGGTGGGCTCGGCGAACCAGCTCACGAAGGCGTTGATGCCGGACTGCGCGACCAGGGCGACGTAGGAGCGGTCCTCGGCCGGCAGCTGCCGGTACCAGTGCACCTCCTCGTCGAGGCGGCGCATCGCCGCGGACGTGAGCAGCCCCAGGCCCTCCCGCACGCGCTGCACGTTCTCGCCCCGGCTGACGGGGCTCGGGCCGCCGTCCTCCGCGGCGCCCCCGCCTGTGGGGCTCGTCCCGCGCGCCGTCGAGGCCGGGGTGCCGGTGGTCGTCATGGGTCGAGGATACGGGCGAGGTTGTGGGGAGTGCACAAACAGGGACGCTCGACGCGGGGCCCAGCCGGAGGGCCGGTCTTTGGATAGTGTCGGTCCCATGGCCCTCTTGCCCCGGCTCCGGCAGCTGCTGCGCCGGCCCTTCTCTGCCTCCACCGTGGCGGCACGTCGACAGTCGCCCTCGGAGTCGCACGGGGAGCACCTGCAGGAGGACGCCCTGCGAACCATGCTGACCGACGACCCGAACGACGCCCGGGCCTTCCGCGCGCTCGCCGAGATCGTGCGCCGCCGGGCGGCGGAGTCGCCGAACGCCGAGGACCCGCTCACCGCCCCGCCGGACGAGGCCGCCCAGCAGCGGGCCGCCGACCTCGCCGTGTGGTCCTTGGCCGAGGAGCTCGCCGGCCACCCGCGCGCCTGGCGCCCGCTGCTCGAGCTGGGCCGGCTCTCCGTCGTGGACGACCCGGAGGGTGCCTCCCGTCGGCTCGCCACCGCCGCCTCGCGCGACGCGAGCGGCGAGGCGCTCGCCGAGGGCCTCGCGATCCTGCGGGAGGCCCGCATGCCCACCGAGGCCCTGGGTCTCGGGATCGGTCACTGGCGGGTGCGGGAGCACACGCCGGAGGTGGGCCGTCATCTGGTGCTCGCGGCCCTCGAGGCGGAGCGCTACGCCGAGGCCCGCCAGCACCTGGAGTCGTTGACGCTGCACCCGGGCACCGAGGAGCTGCGTGCCGAGCTGAGCCGCATCATCGCCGCACGGGAGCCCACCACGCCGAGGTAGCGCACCACGTCGCCGACGTCGCGCGGCAGGTCGCCCAGACAGCGCAGACGGGGCCCCGAGCCAGCTGGCTCGGGGCCCCGTGCTACTTGGTGCTACTTGGTGCTACCTGGGCGACCGGCTGTGGTCCCTCGGGAGGGTCAGCTGTCGCCGCCCGCGACGCCGGACGTGCCGGCGTTCACGTCGAGCAGGCGGTACTTCTCGACCGCCTTCGCGACGACGTCGGCAGGAACCTCGCCGCGACGGGCGAGCTGCTGCAGCGTCCGGACCACCATCGACGGGCCGTCGATGAGGAAGAAGCGCCGCGCGGCGGCACGCGTGTCGGAGAAGCCGAAGCCGTCCGCACCGAGCACCGCGTAGTCGCCCGGCACCCAGGCGCGGATCTGGTCCGGCACGAGGTGGTCGTAGTCGCTGGTGGCGACGAACGGACCCTGGGCGCCCGACAGCTTCTGCGTCACGTACGGCGTGCGCGGCTCGGCGGTCGGGTTGACGAGGGCGTCCTTCTCGGCGGCGAGCGCGTCGCGACGCAGCTCGTTCCAGCTGGTCACCGACCACACGTCGGCCGACACGCCCCAGTCCTCGGCGAGGAGCTGCTGCGCCTCGAGCGCCCACGGCACGCCCACGCCGGAGGCGAGGAGCTGAGCCTTGGGGCCCTCGGTCTCGGACGTCGAGATCCGGTGGATGCCGCGCAGGATGCCCTCGACGTCCACGTCCTCCGGCTCGGCCGGCTGGATCATCGGCTCGTTGTACACCGTGAGGTAGTACATGACGTTCTGGTCGCGGCCGTCGGACCCGTCGCCGTACATGCGCTCGATGCCGTCACGCATGATGTGGCGGATCTCGTAGCCGTACGCCGGGTCGTACTGCACCATCGCCGTGTTGGTGCCGGCGATGAGCGGCGAGTGGCCGTCGGCGTGCTGCAGGCCCTCACCCGTCAGGGTGGTGCGACCGGCGGTGGCGCCGATGATGAAGCCACGGGCGAGCTGGTCGCCGGCGGCCCAGAACTGGTCGCCGGTCCGCTGGAAGCCGAACATCGAGTAGAAGATGTAGACCGGCACCATGGCCTCGCCGTGCGTCGCGTACGACGTGCCCACGGACTGGAAGGCGGCGGCCGAACCGGCCTCGTTGATGCCGGTGTGCATGATCTGCCCGGCCTCGGACTCCTTGTAGCTCAGCATGAGCTCGCGGTCCACGGCGAGGTAGTTCTGCCCCTGCGTGTTGAAGATCTTGGCGCTGGGGAAGATCGCGTCCAGACCGAAGGTGCGGGCCTCGTCGGGGATGATCGGCACGATGCGCTTGCCGAACTCCTTGTCCTTGATGAGGTCCTTGAGCAGACGCACGAACGCCATCGTGCTGGCGACGTGCTGGGTGCCCGAGCCCTTCTTGAGGATCTCGTACGACTTCGGCTCCGGGAGCGTCAGCGGCTTCTGCGTCGTCCGGCGCTCGGGCAGGAACCCGCCCAGGTGCCGGCGGCGCTCCAGCATGTACTGGATCGCCTCGTCGTCCATCCCCGGGTGGTAGTACGGGGGCAGGTACGGGTCGGCGTCGATCTGCTCGTCCGTCAGCGGGATCCGCAGGTTGTCGCGCAGGGCCTTGAGGTCCTCGTTCTTGACCTTCTTCATCTGGTGCGTGGCGTTGCGGCCCGCGAAGCTCGACCCGAGGGCGTAGCCCTTGACCGTCTGCGCGAGGATGACCGTCGGCTGGCCCGTGTGGGCGCGCGCCGCGGAGTACGCCGCGTAGATCTTGCGGTAGTCGTGGCCGCCGCGCTTCATGTTCCAGATGTCGTCGTCGGTCATGTTCTCGACGAGCGCCTTCGTCCGCGGGTCGCGGCCGAAGAAGTGCTCGCGGATGAACGCGCCGGACTCCGCACGGTAGGTCTGGTAGTCGCCGTCGGGCGTGGCGTTCATGAGGTTGACCAGGGCGCGGTCCTTGTCCGCGTTGAGCAGCGCGTCCCACTCGCGGCCCCAGATCACCTTGATGACGTTCCAGCCGGCGCCCTTGAACTGGGCCTCCAGCTCCTGGATGATCTTGCCGTTCCCGCGGACCGGGCCGTCGAGGCGCTGCAGGTTGCAGTTCACGACGAAGGTCAGGTTGTCGAGGGACTGGTGCGCCGCGAGCTGCAGCATGCCGCGCGACTCCGGCTCGTCCATCTCGCCGTCGCCGAGGAACGCCCAGACGTCCTGCTGGCTGGTGTCCTTGATCCCGCGGTTGTGCAGGTACTTGTTGGTCCACGCCTGGTAGATCGCCGAGGCCGGGCCGAGGCCCATGGAGACCGTGGGGAACTCCCAGAAGTCCGGCAGCATGCGCGGGTGCGGGTAGGACGGCAGGCCGCCACCGGCGTGCGACTTCTCCTGGCGGAAGCCGTCGAGCGTCTCGGCGGACATCCGGCCCTCGAGGAAGCTGCGGGCGTACTGGCCGGGCGAGGAGTGGCCCTGGAAGTACACCTGGTCGCCGCCGCCGGGGTGGTCCTTGCCGCGGAAGAAGTGGTTCAGGCCCACCTCGTACAGCGTCGCCACCGACGCGTACGAGGAGATGTGACCGCCGACCGCCACCTCGGGGCGCTGCGCGCGCGTCACCATGACGGCGGCGTTCCAGCGGATCCAGGAGCGGTAGCGACGCTCCATCGCCTCGTCGCCCGGGAAGTAGGGCTCGTCGTGCACGGCGATCGAGTTGACGTACGGGGTCGCCACCGACGCAGGGATGTGCACGTTGCGCTCGCGCGCGCGGCGCAGCAGGTTGAGCATGACGTAGCGCGCCCGCGGGCCGCCCTTGTCGTCGATCAGGCCGTCGAACGACTCGACCCACTCGCCGGTCTCGGCGGGGTCGATGTCCGGGACGGCGCTGAGCAGGCCGTTGATCAACGGTCCGGTCTCGTCGTACGAAGCCACCAGCAACCTCTCTCATCTTCGGACGGTGACGGCACGTGGTCGCCGTTCCGGTCCGTGTCAGGCATCCCGTCGTGAGGGCACCGCGACGCGTGGTCGCGACGGTGCGGACCACGAACGGGTGGTCATCACTCATTGTGTCCCCAGACGGGCCGGGGGAACACCATCGGGCGGTCAAGGATCCGTGATCTACGTCATGCCGGGCCCCACGGATGTTGCGGAGGTCACTGTCCGGGCCGGGTCCGGCAAACCGGCAGCGCCCAGGGGGTTGCCGGGCGCGGTCGCTTCGGGTGGACTACGTTGGCGCACACGACCGGCGTCACGCTTCGCGCGCGCGTCGGTACGCGTCAACAGTGGTCAGACGGAGAGGAACGAAGGTCCAACGTGGGTAAGCAGGCGGAATCCCCGGTAGCTCGCTTCGGGTTCGCGGCCGGTCAGGTCGTGCAGGAGTACGGGTGGGGCGACGACGTCGACGACGCGCTCCGGACCGCGGTCGAGGAGGTCATCGGCAGCGAGCTGGTGGACGAGGACTACGACGACGTCACGGACGGCGTCATCCTGTGGTGGCGCGACGACGACGGCGACCTGACGGACATGCTGGTCGACGTCCTGACCGTGCTGGACGACGGCGGCCTGGTCTGGCTGCTCACGCCGAAGCCCGGCCGCGACGGCCACGTCGGTCACGACGAGATCCAGGAGGCCGCGACCACGGCCGGCCTGCACGCCACGAGCACGTTCGCGGTCGCGTCGGACTGGTCGGCCACCAAGCTCGCCAACCGAGGCCGGGGACGCTGAGCCGGTGACCGGCAGCGCCCCCGAGGTGCGGTGGGGTCCCGGTGACCCCGCACCGGACTTCACCCTGCCCGACACGCACGGGACGCCCGTGCACCTGGCCGACCTGCGCGGCGAGAACGTGCTGGTCGTCTTCTTCCCCTTCGCCTTCTCCGGCATCTGCACCGGAGAGCTGTGCGAGCTGCGGGACAACATCGAGGACTTCGAGGCCGCAGGGGTCCGGATCCTGGCCGTCTCCACCGACCCGGTGTTCGCGCTCAAGGCGTGGCACGAGCAGGAGGGGTTCGGCTTCGACCTGCTCAGCGACTTCTGGCCGCACGGCGCCGTCGCCGAGGCCTACGGCGTCTTCGACGCCACCAGCGGGCACGCCCTGCGCGGGTCGTTCCTCGTCGACGCCGACGGGATCGTGCGCTGGTCGGTCGTCAACCCGCGGGGGCAGCGCCGTGACCTGGAGTCCTACCGGGCGGCCCTCGCCGACGTCTGACCCGGGAGCCGGCGGCGTCGGCGTGCCGTGATGTGCAGCGGGGGGCCTCGCGACCGGTATTCTTGCCTGCGCTGCCAGGGCCTGTAGCTCAGCTGGTCAGAGCGCCACGCTTACACCGTGGATGTCGGGGGTTCGAGTCCCTCCGGGCCCACCACCAGGGAAAATGTCGCGTTGACCTGAAGGTTCGCTAACCGTCGTCGTGCACTCCGGACCCGAACGGACCGAGATGGTCCCCTGGAGTTCCGCCAGATTCCCGCGGGACCGAGACGACGACCGCGCACCCCGACTTCGGGCGTTCCGCGAGGCTCGTCGACGGTGGTGGCCAATGGCGTGCTGGGTGTTCTTGGCTCGAGTGAACGGCGAGTTGTCTCTGCGATCTGCCGGGTTCTCTCATCGGTGGGCCGGCGACGGACAGCGCTCTGGTCGGACGATGTTCGTCCTGCTGCGAGGGCGTCAGCGCTGGTCCCGACTGATACCTGTGAGGCTGGCGCCTCCAGGCACGGGCCGACGCCGCGCCCTCGGAGCGTCCCTGCCAGAGCCGTACCGCCTTGCCTCCGGCATGCTGAAGGCGCGCGATGCCCCGCACCCTTCCGTCGGGCCGTCGTCGACCTCGAGGTGTAACCCCTCCTGGTGATCCCTACCGACCCCGCACGAGGCCCTCGCCGGCCTGACCGAACCTGGGCTTCCACACGTCTGGCACCCGCGGCTGGTCGAGTCCGCACGGGCGGGATCCTGAGCTCTCGGACCTTTGCGGCATCATTCCTGCATGAAGCGCGGAGGCGGCGAGCTGCCCGACGATGAGGTGACGACCGAGCTACGCCGGCTGGCGTCGACGCTGCGGAGCGAACTGGGTGACAGAGCGGAGATCTCAGGTCCGACGGTCGACGGCGGGGTCGAGGGCCTCACAGTGAGCTCGTCGACCGACGGCTCGGTGGAGGTCTGGGTGATGCAGGACGCGGACGGCGTCGTCGTCGGACTGGGCGGGTGCCCAGGGTGGCAACTGCCGCGGACTCTGGAGAGCGTGGTCGTGGTGCGCGCGATCTTTGAGGCTGCGGCGGCCGGACGGATCGAGGTCGGCACGGGCCGCGGGGTGCGGTCGTACCGCGTTCCGCTGCCCGACGGGACGGTCATGAAGGACAGCAAGACCGGTGTCCTCGCAGCGATGCTGGAGATGCCCTGGAAGCCCCGCATGCGTTGGGGTACATCGGCGGCGTACAGCGCGTGAAAAGACTGAGGTAGATCCTGATTGAGGGCGCGCGTCGCACACCTGTCGGGTGTGATGGTCTCGATGCGAGTGATCTCGGCCGGGCAGGGGTACACCTACCTGCTCGAGTCAGTGTGGAAATCGTGGGTTCGAGTCCCTCCGGGCCCACCTCGCACTGCCGCTGCACCGCGCCTGCCGTCCGAGCGCGGTCCGCTGCACGAATGCGCCACGCGCCGCAGGGTGCGAGGACGCTGTCGCTGCCTCGCACCCTGCGGCGCGGATCCTGCTGCTCGCGGACGGTGACCTGACGGTCAACCACTCACCGAGGTGACCGGTTCGCCCGGCTCAGAAGAGCGCCTTGACGGCGTCGTTCGCGGCCTTGAGCTCCTTCTCGGGGTCGGCGCCCTGGGCGATGTTCTGCATGGCGTCCTGGACGGCCACGGAGATCTCGGCGGACTTCTCGAAGGCCGGGATCAGATAGGTGTCGCCCGCGTCCACGACGGACACGAACGGCGTCGGGTCGATCCCGTCCTTCTTCCAGGCGGCGAGCGCGGCGTCGGTGCCCGCCGTGGTGGCCGGGAAGATCTTGCCGAAGTCGCCGACCTTGCTCTGGCAGTCCGACGAGGCCAGGTAGGCGACGAGGTCGGTGGCCTCCTCTGGGTGCTTGGTCCCCGTCCAGACCGAGTCGGCGAGGCTGTTGGTGGCGGCCTTGCGACCCTCGGGCCCCTCGGGGACCGGGGCGAACGCGAAGTCGATCGACTCGTCGTCGCCGAGGTAGGTGGACGCCATCCACGACCCGGCGAAGGACGAGGCGACGTTGCCGCTCTCCAGGACCGCCTGGGTGCCGAGCGAGGACGTCTCGTCGAAGCGCGGCATGTAGCCGGCCTCGATCTGCTTCTGGATCCAGGCGGCGGTCTCCACCAGTGCGGGGGAGGAGAAGTCCACCGACGCCGGGTCGGCGGGGTCGGTGAAGAACTCGAAGCCGTTCGCGGCCGCGAGGTTGCCCCAGCCGTTCTGGCCCGTGGCGCCGTCGGCCCACTCGGGGTAGAAGCCGTAGACGGCGACGTCGGACGAGTCGAAGGCGGGGTCGTCTCCAGTCCTCCCTGCGGAGTCCACCGAGGTGGACCTGATGAACTTGCCGAAGGTTCCCCCGTCGTCCGGGTTCCACGTCAGGGCGTTCATGTCGTCGGCGCTGTAGCCGGCCTTCGTGGCAGCCTTGGAGTCATACAGGAACCCGACGGTGTCCCAGTCCTTCGGCAGGCCGAGGCGCTTGCCGTCGTAGACCCACCGGTCGGCGAGCCCGGGCTTGAAGGCGTCGAAGTCGACGTCGGACTCGGTCTGGCTGAGGTCCAGCAGCTGGTTGGTGCTGGCGTACTGGCGGAAGTACGAGATCTGGTTGACGAACACGTCCGGACCGGTGCCGGCGGTGACCTGGGTGCTCAGGTTCTGCCAGTACTGCGCCCACGCCGTCTGGGTGATCTTGACGGTGACACCGGGGTGGGCGGCCTCGAAGTCGTCGACGCACGCCTGGTAGAGCGGCACCTGGGTGTCGTCCCACATCCAGTAGTTCAGCTCGACGTCGCCGGAACCTCCGTCCGAGCCGGCGGACGAGCAGCCGGCCAGCAGGAGGAGCGAGACGGCGCCGAGCGCGGTGACGGACCTGAACCTCTTCATCGTGGTTCCTCTCAGGGATGGTCGCCCCGGCGGGGCGTGGGTGGGAGAGCAGGGCGGAGCCGAGAGCAGGCGAAGGTGCCCGCAGAGGTGCTACTTGCCGCCGGAGAAGTTGATCGACTGGACGAGCCGCTTGCCGAGGAAGATCAGCAGGATCAGCACCGGGACGACCGAGAGGGTCGAGCCCGCCATGAGCCCGGTCCAGTCCGGGGTGGTGTTGGGGGACTGCTGCTGGAACACACCGAGCGCGACGGTCAGCACGCGGGTGCCCTCGCCGTTGGCGGCCACCAGCGGCCAGAGGTAGTCCTTCCACATGCCCACGAGGGTGATGAGCATCATCGTGGCGAGAGGGCCGGTGCTCATGGGCAGCGTGATCCGGAAGAACCGGCCGACCGGGCCGATGCCGTCGATCATCGCCGCCTCTTCCACCTCGCGGGGGAGCGAGAGGAAGAACTGTCGCAGGAAGAAGATGGTGAAAGGGCTGACGAGGAGCGCGGGGGTCACCAGGCCGGCGAAAGTGTTGATCAGGCCGAGCTGGCGTACGAGCGCGTAGTTGGGCAGCAGCGTGAAGATGCCCGGGATGAGCAGTCCGCTGAGGATGATGCCGAACACGACGTCCCGTCCGGGGAAGCGGAGCCGGGCGAAGGTGTAGGCCGCGGCGGCGCAGGACAGGGTCTGGACGACGGCGATCGACCCCGCGTACAGCAGCGAGTTGATCGTGTACCTCAGGAAGTCGATCGAGGCGCCGGTGCCGCCCGCGGCGACCGCCTCCTCGAGCGACGTCAGGCCGAGGACGCGCGCGAAGTTCACCGTGGTGGGGTTCGTCGGCCAGACCTGCGACGCGTCGGCCACGAGCTCCGTGGCGGGGGTCAGCGCGGTGCGGACCATCCAGTAGAAGGGGAAGACGGTCGCGACGACGACGATCGCCAGGAAGGCCCACGCGACGACGCGCCCCAGGGGTGGACGCCGGCGGGTGCCGGTCATGGTCGGCGCACTCATGCCAGGTCCGATCGGTTGGCTCGCATGAGGCGCATCTGGACGGCGGTGAAGACGCCCAGGATGACGACCAGCAGGAGCGAGACGGCGGAGGCGTAACCCATCCGGAAGAACGAGAACGCCTGCTGGTAGATGAAGTAGTAGATGACCCGGACCTCGGGCAGCGGGTTGTTGCCGTACCCCACCTGGACCAGGTCGAAGACCTGGAAGGAGCCGATCAGGCTCATGACGAGGACCAGGGCGACGACGGGGCGCACCAGGGGCATGGTGATCGCGAAGAACATGCGTGACTCGGTCGCGCCGTCGAGAGCGCCGGCCTCGTAGAGGTCCGCGGGGACCTGGAGCATGCCCGCGTAGAGCAGGAGGGCCGTGTAGCCGAGCCCGGACCAGATCGAGATCGTCACGAGGATGGGAAGGGCTGCGTCCGGGTTGTAGAAGGTGAACCCGTGCAGTCCGATCGAGTCGAGGAGCCTCTTGAGATACCCGAGGTTCGAGTCGAGGAGCCAGCCCCAGATGAGGGCGATGGCGACGTTGGGCACGAGCCAGGGCAGCAGCAGGACCGAGCGGACCCAGGTGCGCAGCCGCAGGCGCTGCATGAGTGCGGCGAGCACCAGCGCCAGGAAGGTGCCGAGCACGATGTTGGCGACCGCGAAGACGGCCGTGACGCGCAGCGCCGACCAGACGTCGGGGTCGGCGAGCATCGTGGTGATGTTCTCCGCACCGACGAACCGGGGCTCGTTCAGCAGGTTGAAGTCGGTGAGCGAGTAGTAGATGCCGCGGATCGTCGGATAGACGTAGAACACGGCGAACCCGGCGAGCGCCGGGGCAAGGAGCAACGCGGCCGCGGAGCGGTCTGCGCGGCGCACCCCGCGTCTGCGGGGCAAGGACTCGGCCTTGGCGACCCTCTTCATCGAGCCTCCTTGTGGCGGGGCCAGCCCGCCGAGATGAACCAACGCGGGAACTGAACCAGGGGGCTACCGGTTTTGTCAATGACTTGATAGAACTAGCCCTGCAGGCACGTCGTGCCTCGATGTCGCGGCTCCCAGCCCGTACAGTCCTGCCTCGACAGACCCCAAGGAGGAGATCGCCCTGGCACGAGTCCATCAGGTCCGCGCACGCCATCTGCTCACGGCGATCGAGGCGGTCCGCACCCTGGGAACACCCACGACTGCGCAGGTCATCGAGCACACCGGTCTGTCCCGGCCCAGCGTGATCTCGCTCCTCGAGGAGCTCGAGGAGCTGGGCTGGGTCGCCGTCGAGGACCCCGTGCCGGACGGCAGCGGGGGGCGTCCCCCGCAACGTTTCCGGTTCCGGGTGGAGGCCGGCCGGCTCGTCGGCGTCGACGTCGGCCTGCACCGCGTCACCGCGGTCCTGACCGACCTGGCGGGTGCGGTGATCGCGTCCGACGAGGCCGCCGTCGCGCCCGAGGCGCTGCCTCCGGAGCGGCTCGCCGCTCTCGACTCCGTCGTGGCCCGCCTGCTCGACCAGGCGGGGCTCGACGCCACGGCCGTGTGGGCGGCCGCCGTCGCCCTCACGGGCCCGGTGACCCCGACCGGTGCGACCCTCCCCGGCGGGCCGCTGCCGGGCTGGGGCTCCGTGGACCTGGTGGCCCACGTGCGTGCCCGCTTCGGCTGGACCGTCCAGGTGGTCAACGACGTGATGTCGGCGCTGCTCGCCGAGTCGACCTGGGGCGCTGCCCAGGGTTCGCAGGACGTGGTCTTCGTGCTGGCCAGCGTCCGCACCGGCGCCGCCGCCCTCGTCAGCGGACGCCTGCTGCGGGGGCACGCCGGGATCGCGGGGGAGATCGGTGCCCTCCCGGACGTGCACTGGCTCCGGGCACTGGAGGACCTCACGGGGCAGGACGACGACATCTCCCTCCAGGAGCAGCAGGAGCTCATCCGCGCCGTGTTCGACGCGGCGCGGGCGGGGGACACGCAGGCCCAGGAACGTGTCGAGGCCTATGCGCGCGACGTGGCGACCGGTGCCGCGGCGCTGACGCTGACCACCGACCCCGAGGTCCTCGTCGTGGGCGGCGGGCAGGCGCGCTGGGCCGACCAGTGGGTGGACGCCTTCTCGGCACGGGTGCGCGCCAACGTGATCCGGATGCCGCAGGTGCGTGTCTCGACGCTCGGCGGGGACCACGTGGCGCGAGGAGCCGTCCGGCTCGCCCTCGACGAGGTCGAGAAGACCTACTTCTCGACGACGGTCCTCGCGGTGCCCGCCCAGGGATTCCGGTGATCGGGGCACACGCGCGCGCCGGGCTGCTCGGCCTCGACGGCCACCCCTGGGTCGCGTCACCGGCTGAGCCGGACGTGACGGACCGGCTGCGGGGCGCGCTCCACGCCGCGACCGCACCCGACGTCTCGGACCTCCCGGCCCGGCGCGCGGTCCCCGCCCTCGTGGAGCTCGTCGAGGAGTCCGTCGACCGGTACCGCGGCCTCGGCCTGCCGGACCAGGTCGCCGTGCAGACGCTCGCCGACGTCGGGCGCAAGGTCCGGTGGTACGACGGGGACATCGACACCCCGTGGCTGCTCGGTCTGCTGCGCGCGGACGTGGTCGGCGTAGGTCGCCTCCAGGCGGAGCGGGTGCCCGGCGAGCACGGACGCGCGCTGCACGTGCCCGAGGCCGGCCCGTTGGCCGCCGCGGCCGTCGACGAGGCGCTGACCGGGCTCCGCAGGCTGCTCGACGACGCGCCGATGACCTGTACGTCCTGGCTGCTCGACCGCCGCGTGCTAGAGCTCCGACCGGACAGCAACCTCGTGCGGTTCCGGGCGCGGTTCGACATCGCGGACGGCGAGCCCGCACCCGCCGAGGACGACGTGACCGACGGCGACCGCGCCGTCGCCCGGTTCGTCTTCCGCCGACCGGTCGCGGAGGTCCGCGACCGTGCCGAGGTGCACCCCAGCACGAGCCTGGAGCGCCTCGTCGCAAGCACCCTGCGCAGCGGCGCGCACTGGACCGAACCCACCGGGCACCTCGCCAGCCTCGGGTGCTGACGGCGTGCCGCGTCTGCCCCCTCCGACCGACGAAGGACGACGATGACCACGACCCAGACCGACCCGTCCGGCCTCAGCGAGGCCACCGCGCTGACCGAGCCCACCGAGTGCACCGAGCGGACCGAGCGGACCGAGCTCGGCCTGCTGCCCGGCGAGCGCTGGTGGGGTGGCCTCGCGGCGGACGGGCCGGCCATGCCGTTCGGCGTCGAGCCGCACAGTCGCGACCTCGCCGTCGAGGCGGGCACCAACCAGTCCGCGCCCGTCCTGGTCTCCAGCGCCGGCCGGTACGTCTGGTCCGCACGGCCGTTCGCCTTCGCCTTCTCCGGCGACCGGCTCGCCCTGGAAGGCCGGGGAGTCGTCGTCCGGCACCCCGGGAACACGCTGCGCGACGCCTATCAGGCGGCGGCGCGCGCGCACTTCCCTGCCACGGGCGTGGCGCCCGCACGGGCGCTGTTCACCGGCCCGCAGTACAACTCATGGATCCAGATGCCGTACCGGCCGAGCCAGGACGCCGTAGTCGCGTACGTCCGCGAGCTCCTGGACGACGGGCTGCCTCCGGGCGTCGTCATGGTCGACGACATGTGGTCCGAGGACTACGGCGTCTGGGAGTTCGCCGAGGCGCGCTTCCCGGACCCCGCCGCGATGGTCGCCGAGCTCCACGCCCTCGGCTGCTCGGTGATGCTGTGGGTGGTGCCGTGGATCAGCCCCGACTCGGCGGCGTTCCGCGAGCTCGAGCCGCTCGGCCTCCTGCTGCGAGGCGCGGACGGGCAGACCGTCGTGCGGCGCTGGTGGAACGGGCTCTCGGCACTGCTCGACCTCTCGCGACCGGACGCCGTCGACTGGATGCGTACGAGGCTTCGGTCCCTCCAGCAGCGGTACGGGATCGACGGGTTCAAGATGGACGGCGGTGACCTGCAGGACTACCGCCTCGACGACCAGGCGCACGGGTACGAGCCCGTCGACATGGTCAAGGCGTGGTCGGCGCTGGGCGAGGAGTTCGCGTTCAACGAGATGCGCGCCTCCTGGGCCACCGGGGGCCGTGCCCTGGCGCAGCGGGTCCAGGACAAGCCTCCGACCTGGGAGGCGGTGCGGTCGCTGGTGCCGACCATGGTGGCGCAGGGGCTGCTCGGCATGCCGTTCACCTGCCCGGACATGGTCGGCGGCGGCGAGGTCGGGTCGATGGGCGAGGTCGAGGTCGTCGACCAGGAGCTGTTCGTCCGCTACGCCCAGGTCGCGGCCCTGTCGCCGATGATGCAGTTCTCCCTCTCACCGGCCCGCGCGCTCGACGACGCGCACCTCCCGGCGGTGCGCGCGGCGGTGAACCTTCGCCAGTCGCTGCTGCCCGACCTCATGGAGCTGGTCGACGCCGCTGCCGCCACCGGCGAGCCGGTGGTCCGGCACATGGCCTACCACGCTCCCGGTCTCGAGGACGTCACCGACCAGTACTTCCTCGGCCCCGACCTCCTCGTCGCCCCCGTGGTCGAGCCGGGTGCCACCGTGCGGTCGGTGGTCCTGCCCGACGGGGACTGGAGGGGTGCGTCCGGTGAGACGATCTCCGGTCCGGCGACGGTCGAGGTGCCGGTCGGCATCGACAGCATCCCGGTGTTCCGCCGGGTGTGACCCGACCGCACCCTCACACGAGGCTTCGCGCCTGCTCGGCGCCCGCCACGTCGCCCACCGACTCGCAGACGTCGACGAGCCGGGCCTGGTCCGCGCGCGCCTCCTCGATCCGGCCACGGACGACGAGCGCGCCGATCCTGATGCGCAGCGCCCGCATGAGGAAGTCCACCGTGTTGACGGTCTCCAGGAGGAGCAGGGCGTGCTCGGCGCTGACGATGGCCTCGTCCCAGCGCTCGAGCTTCGCCAGGTGGCTCGCGGTCGTGATCACGCTGGCGGCGCGGGTGTAGGCGGCGATATGGCTGGTCACCGCGCAGGCGGGGTCGTCGAGGTCGGCGAGCACCCGGCGCTCGTGCTCGATGGCCTCCTCGCGGCGTCCCATCACCCCGAGCGTGACTGCGACGCTGCGCCGCGCCTGGAGGTGGCCCTCGGCGTCGCCGGCGGCCAGCAGGAGGCGCTCGGCCTCGCGGGCGCTGCGCAGCGCCTCCTCCAGGCGCCCGCCCAGCCGGTAGGCGAGCGAGGCGTACGTCGCCGCCCAGCCTGCTTGGCGCGTGTCTCCCGCCCGTGCGGCCGCCTCGGACGCTTCGAGGGCGCAGGCCAGCCCGCGCTCCGGCTCCGCCCGCGTGAACATCTCGGCCCACGCCAGGTAGCCGAGCTGCGTGGCGAGCGCCTGGTCGTCCCCGAGGGCGCGCGCCGACCGGGTCCCCATGTCGAACACGTCGTGCCAGTGCCCCCAGAAGACCCAGAGGTCGGAGAACCAGTGCAGGGACTCCGCGACGTCGACGACCCGCTGGTGCTCGCCGACCCGCGCGGAGTCCTGCAGCGCGCGGAGCCAGAGCTCCGCCTCGGCGCGGATCCACGCCTGCGCGCGATCGCTGGAGGAGAGGTCGACCAGGGCGTCCGGGTCCGCGGGTGCGTACCCGTACTCCGGCTCGAACCAGCGACCTGCCTGAATCGTCAGGGCGAGCAGCCAGCGCCGGAGGTCGATCTCCACCGCGACGCGCCGCTCCACGGGCTCATCGTCGTGGAAGCGGTCGCGCGCGAAGAGCCGCAGCAGGTCGTGCAGGTGGTAGCGCCCCTGCACCGCGGGCTGGACGAGCCCCAGGTCCTCGAGCTCGTCGAGGAGGTCCTCCGCGGTCGCGAGGTCGGTGCCGGCCAGGCGGGCCGCGACCGGGACGCTGAACGTCGCCCCGCCGAGCAGCGACAGCCGCCGGAAGATCGTCCTGCCGTCGTCCGACAACCGGTCGTAGGACAGGGCGATCGCGTTGCGGATGCGGAGGTCGCCGGCGCGCAGCCCGTCGATCCGGCGGTCCTCCGCCCTGAGGCGGGCGGCGAGGTCGTCGACGGTCCAGCTCGGTCGGCTGGCGACGCGGTTGCCCGCGATCCGCAGGGCCAGGGGCACGTGGCCGCACAGGGACGCCAGCCTGTCGAGATCGCTCCCCGCGGACTGCGGGTGCGGCACGATCTGGCCGAGCATCGCGACGGCGTCGCTCGGCGAGAGCGTCCCGAGGGGGACGCGCAGGACGTCCTCGAGCCCGGAGAGCGTCCCGCGGCTCGTGACGAGGACCGCCGTCGGGCCTGTGGCGGGGATGACGGGGCGCACCTGGTCCTCGGACGCCGCGTTGTCGAGGACGATCAGCGCCTTGCGCCGACGGGTGACACGGTCCCACAGCGCTGCGGCGTCCTCGAGCGCGGACGGCGCGGCCCCGGTCTGCGGGTCGAGCGCGTGGATCAGCCGGTTCAGGACGGTCGACGCGTCGAGAGGGCGCGCGTCGTAGCCGCGCAGGTCGACGAAGTAGACGTCCTCGAAGCGGCCGTGCTGGTCTGTCGCCAGCTGGACCGCCAGGGTCGTCTTCCCGAACCCTGGCGGTCCGCTGATCACCGCGACGGGCGAGGGCGCTTCCGGTGCCCCGCGCCCGAGGTGCTCGCCCAGCAGGTCGAGCTCACGAGCGCGGCCCGTGAAGTCGGCGACGGCCCGAGGCAGCGGCACCGCGCCCGGGGGAGCCGGGGAGGGTGCCCGGGTGCGCCCCGCGCGGGCCGCCGCGGTCAGCTCGGCGCGCGCCCCGGGTTCCAGTCCGAGCGCGTCCGCGAGCAGCTCGATGGTCCGGCGCTGCGGGCCGGTGCTGACGCCCCGTTCGATGTCGCTGATGGTGCGGTCGCTGACCGTGGACAGGTCGGCGAGCCGTTCGAGCGTCATGTCCGCGGACAGGCGCAGGCGGCGCAGGGTCGCGCCCAGGCTCTCGTGCTGCATCCGGCTCCCTCTGTCGCACGCTCGTCCCGCGGATCGTAAGCGGTGGGCGAGCCGTGGCGTGCGCCGCCGCCACCTGCCGGGCGGTCGGGCCTGCTGGTCAGCCGTGCTGCCGGACGGCGTCCACGATCACGGCGGCCACGACGTCGGAGTGGGAGACGGCGACGGAGTGGGACGCCCCGGGCACCTCGGTGACGTGCGCGCTGCCGGACCGGTCCGCCATGAAGCGGAGCCCGGCGACCGGGATGTTCCGGTCCGCGTCGCCGAACACGAAGGACGAGGGCAGCGACCGCCAGGCGGGGTGGGCGGCGCCGAGCCGCTCCGCCAGGGCGAGGTCGCGGATCGGCCGCTGGGTCGCCGCCTGCAGCGCCGCCTCGTGCGGGGGGACGTCGGCGGCGAACTGCTCGCCGAACAGCGCCCGGTCGACGTACAGGTCGTTCGTGCCGTCACCGAGCGGGACCGATCGCACCGTGCCCCCCAGGGTGCTCCCGGGGAACTTGTCGGTGAGCTCGAAGCAGCTCTCGCCGTGGTCGGGCGCGAACGCGGCGACGTACACCAGCCCGACCACGCCAGGGTTGTCGCTCGCCGCCTCGGTGATCACGGCGCCCCCGTAGGAGTGCCCGACCAGGACGACAGGCCCCTCGACGGCCTCGACCACCCGCCGCACGTTCTCGGCGTCGGTGGCGACGCTGCGCAACGGGTTCGGGGTGGCGAAGGCGGGGACGTCGGCCGCGGCGAGACGGGAGAGCACACCGGACCAGCTGGCCGACTCGGCGAACGCGCCGTGGACCAGGACGACCGTGGGGACTGCAGACATGGGAGCTCCTCGGAGATGGGTGCCAGAGATGGGTGTCGGAGCTGCCAGTCCATCGGCGCCGCGCCGTCGCGCGCCACGAAGAACAGGCGCAGGACTCGGCTCCCCGTTCTGCGTGCGTTCTGCGTGGTGCAAGCGGTCCCTGGCCGGTGTGATGAGAGCACTCAGCCTGTCCGACCGCTCAGAAGGGCCGCACATGTCCACCGACACCACGGTCGTCCTCGTCCACGGCGCGTTCGCCGACGCCGCGAGCTGGGGGCCGGTGACCCGCCTCCTGCTCGATCAGGGGTGCACGGTCCTCGTGCCGCCGGTCCCCAACCGCTCGCTGACCGGTGACGCCGCGTACCTCCGGCGCCTGGTCGAGCAGCTCGACGGGCCCGTGCTGCTCGCCGGGCACTCCTACGGCGGCGCCGTGATCACCGTCGCGGGTGCGGCCGAGAACGTCGTCGGGCTGGTCTACGTCGCCGGGTACGCGCTGGACGAGGGCGAGAGCCTCGGCCAGCTCCAGGGCGGGTTCCCCGACTCCGACCTCGCGGCCAACCTCGTCTACACGCCGTACACGCTGCCCGACGGCACCGACGGGACGGACGTCTCGGTGCGGATCGACGCGTTCCCGTCCGTCTTCGCCGCGGGCGTCGACCCCCGTGTCGCGGAGGTGCTCGCCGTCTCGCAGCGCCCGCTGGCGGCCGCGGCCTTCGGCGAGCCGGCGTCCGTCGCCGCGTGGCGGACGACGCCGGCGTGGGGCATCGTCTCCGCCGCCGACCACACCATCAACCCCGACGTCGAGCGGTTCGGGTACGAGCGCGCGGGCCTGCGCTCGGTCGTCGAGCTCGACGCCCCGCACCTCGTCATGCAGTCGCACCCCGCCGACGTCGCGCGCGTCATCACCGACGCCCTCGCCGAGCTCGGCTGACGACCCCGTGTCCCACCCCACCATCAGCACCACCCCCGACCAGGAAGGCCGTCCCATGCAGGGCAACCCCCGGAACATCTCTCTCGAGCAGGCTGCGCAGGAGTTCGTCGACGCCACGGCGAACCCGCCCTACCTCTACGACCTCGGACCCGAGGAGGGCCGCAAGGCCGTCGACTCCGTGCAGGACGCGGAGATCTGGAAGCCCGATGTCGACGAGGAGTGGATCACCGTCGACGGCGGCCCCACCGGCTCGGTGCGGGTACGGATCGTGCGGCCGCGCGGCGCGACCGGCGTCCTGCCGGTCATCGTCTACACGCACGGTGCGGGCTGGGTGTTCGGCGACGCGCACACGCACGACCGGCTCGTGCGCGACCTGGCGGTCGGGACCGGCGCGGCCGTCGTGTTCCCCGAGTACGACCGCTCGCCCGACGTCCGCTACCCGGTCGCCAACGAGCAGTCCTACGCGGTGGCGTCCTGGGTGGCGCGCTCCGGCGCGGAGAAGGACCTCGACGGCTCGCGCGTCGCGATCGCCGGCGACTCGGTCGGCGGGAACATGGCGATCGCCCTGACGCTCATGGCGAAGGAGCGCGGCGACGTCGCGTTCCGGGGTCAGGTGCTGTTCTACCCGGTGACGAACGCGGCGTTCGACACGCCGTCGTACGAGGAGTTCGCGGACGGCTACTTCCTCTCGCGCACCGGCATGCAGTGGTTCTGGGACCAGTACACGACCGACGAGGCCGAGCGGGCCGAGATCACGGCGTCGCCGCTCCGGGCGACGACCGAGCAGCTCGCGGGCCTCCCCCCGGCGCTCGTCATCAACGCGGAGGCCGACGTGCTCCGGGACGAGGGCGAGGCTTTCGCGGGCAAGCTGCGCGACGCGGGCGTGCCGGTGACGCAGGTCCGGTACGCCGCGATCATCCACGACTTCGTCATGGTGAACTCGATGCACGACACCCACGCGGCGAAGGCCGCTGTCGCCCAGGCGGTGGCGTTCCTCAAGGACGCGCTCGACGGCTGACTCGGCCGGCCGCCCCCGCCGCCCGGGGAGTTCCCGGGCGGCGGAGGCGGCCGTGCGTCGCGCACGGACGGCCGGGGTCAGGACGTGTCCCGGTGCCGAGGTCGGTGCCCTCGGGCTCAGCCGGCCTTCGGTGCGGGTGCGGGTGCCGCCGCGAACACGACGTCGACGAGCCGCTGCAGCGCGGTCTGGAACGCTGCCCCCAAGGACTGGTCGGCGTCGTCCACGTAGTTGATGCCCGCGGTGAGGGTCGTGGTGCCGTCGGGTGTCGAGTACATGAGGGCGCCGTGCCCGCCCATGCCGCCGTTGTGCGTGATCACGGTGCCGTGGGCGGTGTCCTGCACGAACACGCCGAGCCCGTAACCGGCCGGCGGGCACGGGGTCAGCATCTCCGCGAGCAACGGAGCCGGCAGGAGCCGGCCGCTCGTCAGACCCGAGATGAACAGGTGCAGGTCGCGGGTCGTCGAGATCATGTCGCCGCCGCTGGAGATCCAGGACGGGTCCTGGGCGGTGACGTCGACGGTCGTCTCCCGCCCGCCGTCCTCGTAGCGGTAGTACGCGTGCGCGTGCGGCTGCGGGAGCTCGGCCGTGTCCGGCACCGATGTCTGCTCCAGCCCCAGCGGGTCGAGGACCAGCCGGTGCATCTCCTCGGCGAGCGAGCGGCCGCTCACGGCCTCGACGATCAGGCGGGCGAGAGCGTAGTTGGTGTTCGAGTAGCTCCAGTCCGCGCCCGGCTCGAACCGAGGCCGCCTGGACAGCGCCAGGCGGACCAGCTCTTCCGTCGTGTAACGGGTGAACCGGGAGTCCACCCACTGCCTGCCCTGCCAGGGGATACCCGGCACCAACGTCGCCCCGTTCCAGGGGATGCCGCCCTCGACGGCGACGTCCGGACCGTAGATCTCGCCGGTGAAGTTGAAGATCCCGCTGGTGTGCTGCAGCAGCATGCGCACGGTGACCCGAGGGTCGACCGGAAGCTCGGTCAGGTAGGCGGCCGCCGGAGCGTCGAGCGCGATCGCGCCTTCGGCGACCAGCTGCAGCACGGTCGCCGCGACGAAGGTCTTCGTGTTGGATCCGATGCGGACGTAGCCGTCGGTCGGTGGCGGCTCGGGGTCGTCGAGAGTGCTCCGGCCGGCGCTGTGCACCCATTCGCCCCGGGCGTCGTTCACGCGGACCTGGATGCCCGTGAACCCGGAGTCCACGATCTCCTGCAGCGCGTGCCGGAGGGCGGGGTGATCCTGAGCGACCTCGCTGTCGTGGGGGTGCGTCGCCGGTGCCTGATCGGTCATCTCCATGCTCCTTCGCAGGTTGGTGTCCTCGAACGGCAGTGCACGACACGTACCGTTTCCGTTGCGAGAAGTCTGCGCATGACAGTCAGGAGTGTCAACACGCTCCGTGTCGTTTCCTCTAGGGTGGGTGCATGCCTGACGCCCCTGCACGCACGCAACCCGCAGCCCGACGGCGGAGCGAGGCGAGCCGCCGTGCCATCCTCGACGCGAGCCTGGACCTGTGCGAGACGCACGGGTACGGCCCGGTGACGGTCGAGGCGATCGCCGCGCGCGCCGGGGTCAGCAAGAAGACGATCTATCGCTGGTGGCCGTCCAAGGGCGCAGTGGTCCTCGAGGCTCTGGACGACGCGGCCAACCCCTCCGTCGACTTTCCCGACACCGGTGATCTGCGAGCCGACCTCGTCGCGCAGATGGAGGGACTGCTTCGAGGCCTGCTGTCCGACGCGCGGTTCGGCAGTGCGCTCATCGGGCTCATCGCCGACACCCAGCACGACGCGCAGCTCGCCCGCGGTCTCGTCGACGACCTTTTCCGCCCGCGCGTCGAGGACGCGCGAGAGCGCCTCGCCCGTGCCCGTGCCGCCGGGCAGATGCGCCCGGACGCGGACCTGGACCTGGTGATCGAGCTCTTGTACGGACCGGTGTACTACCGACTCCTGCTCCACCAGGGCGAGCTCCAGAGCGCGGACGAGCTGCGCACCCTCGTCGACCACGTCCTTCGCTCGGTGGCACCGGAGCACGACTCCGTCTCGCCGTGAGCGTCATGGCCGGGACGGTGCTCGCCGGCTAGGGCCTACCCGGCTCCTGCGCGGGGGCGGCGGACCGCAGCGCCTCCAGCAGCGGCCCCGCCGCGACGTCGAGGAACTCCTGCTGCTTCTCGTCGCCGATCTGCACCAGGGCGACGTCCGTGAACCCGGCCTCCCAGTAGGCGGAGACCGCGTCGACGATCGGGCCGAGGTCAGGGCCGCACGGGATCGCCTCCGCGACGTCCTCGGGGCGGACGAACTGGGTCGCCCCCGCGAACGCCTCGGTGGTGGGAAGGTTCGCGTTGACCGCCCACCCCAGGCCGAACCACCGGAACTGGTCGTGCGCGCGCCGCACCGCGGTGTCGCGGTCGGGGTCCCAGGAGATCGGGATCTGCCCGACGACGCGCGAGCTCCCGAGCCCCGAGCCCTGCCGCGCGTCCGCCCACGAGCTGACCAGGTCCGCGTCCGGGACGACCGCGACGAGGTGGTCCGCGAGCGGCGCGAACCGGGCGACGGACGCATCGCCGGAGACGGCGACCGCGAGGTCCACCCCGCCCTCCGGCAGGTCCCAGATGCGTGCCGAGTCGACCCGGAAGTGGTCGCCCTCCTGGCTCGTGTAGCCCTCGCCGTCCAGCAGGGTGCGGATGATGCGCAGCGCCTCGTCGAGCATGTCGTGCCGCTCGGCCACCGCGGGCCACCGGGCCCCGACGACGTGCTCGTTCAGGTTCTCCCCGGAGCCGAGCCCGAGCGTGAAGCGGCCCTCGGAGAGCAGCGCCACCGTCGCGGCCTTCTGCGCGACCACCGCCGGGTGGTACCGGATGGTGGGGCAGGTCACGTAGGTCATGAGGTCGACCCGGCTCGTCACCTGCGAGACCGCGCCGAGGACGGACCAGGCGTAGGGGGAGTGCCCCTGCGTGTCGAGCCACGGGAAGTAGTGGTCGCTCGAGACCTCGAAGTCGAAACCGACGTCCTCCGCCCGCCGGGCGTAGTCCACGAGCGCGCGCGGCCCGGCCTGCTCGGTCATCAACGTGTAGCCGAAACGTGTCATCGTCGGACCTGCCCTTCTCGTGCCGTTCGTGGGCCGCTCACGGCCGGACCCCCGCGAGGGCGGCCAGCCGCTCCCAGGACCGGTGCATCCCCAGGTCCGCCTGGAGCGTGTCGCCCAGGCTCTCGGCGCCGGCCTCGAGGACGTGCACGCCGGGTGCGCCGGTCGGGATCCCGGCCTGCTGGAGCACCTGGGCGCCGTCGCCGACCGCCGCGATCGCCTTGCCGTGGCGGTAGGCCTCCTGGAGCAGCACGTGGGTGCGCCCGTCCATCGCGAGCGGGTTCCCGGCCGTCCCGTCAGCCACGACGACGGCGTCGTACTCGATGGAACGCGTGGTCAGGAGGGTGCGGTCGACCGTCTCGTGCTCGCCGCCCGTGGCGACCTGACCGCCGTGCGCGGCGACGACCCGCACGACGACGCCGTCGTCGCCCAGGGCCTCGCGCAGGTGCGCGACCGCCCCGAGGTCGCCGCCGTCGGCGACGAGGACGCCCACGACCCGGCCGTCGCGACGACCCGGCTCGGCGGGGACCTGCGACAGCGCGGGCGAGGGCACCACGTCGTCCGGGACGTCGGCCTGCGGCGCGGGGAGCCCGAGGCCGGTCGCGACCTGCTCCGCGAGGCCGCCGTCCACCCGGGCGAGGTTCGCGACCATCGCCTGCCGCACCCCTTCGGACGCGCACTTGCCGAGCTCGAACGTGTACGCCTCGGCGAGGTGCGCCTTCTCCACGGGCGTCATCGACAGCCAGAACAGCCGCGCCTGGGTGAAGTGGTCCGTGAACGACACGGGGTGGTGGCGGCCCTTGGTCCCCTCGACCGGCGTGGCGACCGTGACGAAGCCGTCCTCGGGCGAGGCCGTGGGCAGGTCTCCGTCGAGAGCGTTCGGCTTGTACGCGACGACGCCCTCGTGCACCGCGGTCTGGTGCATGCCGTCGCGCAGCATGTCGTTCACGGGGGCGTGCGGGCGGTTCACGGGAAGCTGCGCGAAGTTCGGGCCACCCAGGCGGGTGAGCTGGGTGTCGAGGTAGGAGAAGAGCCGGCCCTGCATGAGCGGGTCGTTCGTCACGTGGATGCCCGGCACGAGGTGGTCGACGTGGAACGCGACCTGCTCGGTCTCCGCGAAGTAGTTCGTCGGGTTGGCGTGCAGCGTCATCACGCCCACGCGCTGCACGGGGCACAGCTCCTCGGGCACGATCTTCGTCGGGTCGAGCAGGTCGATGCCCTCGAAGGTCTCGTCCGGCGTGTCCGGCATGACCTGCAGGCCCAGCTCCCACTGGGGGAACGCGCCGGCGTCGATGGCGTCGGCCAGGTCGCGGCGGTGGAAGTCAGGGTCGGCGCCCTGGGCGATCTGCGCCTCCTCCCACACCAGGGAATGCACCCCGAGCGCGGGCTTCCAGTGGAACTTCACCAGCGACGTCGTGCCGTCGGCCGCCTGCAGGCGGAACGTGTGGACGCCGAAGCCCTCCATGGTGCGGTAGCTGCGGGGGATCGCCCGGTCCGACATGGCCCACATCGCCATGTGCGTGGACTCGGTGTGCGAGGAGATGAAGTCCCAGAAGGTGTCGTGCGCGCTCTGCGCCTGCGGGATCTCGCGGTCCGGGTGCGGCTTGCCCGCGTGGATGATGTCGGGGAACTTCACAGCGTCCTGGATGAAGAAGACGGGGAAGTTGTTGCCGACCAGGTCGAAGGTGCCCTCGGCGGTGTAGAACTTCGTCGCGAAGCCGCGCACGTCGCGGACGGTGTCGGGGGAGCCGCGCGACCCCAGCACGGTGGAGAAACGCACGAAGACGTCGGTCTCCCGGCCCTCCTCGGCCAGGAACGCGGCCCTCGTCACGCTCGCGGCGTTGCCGTAGGCGCGGAACGTGCCGTGCGCGCCGGCGCCGCGCGCGTGCACGACGCGCTCCGGGATCCGCTCGTGGTCGAAGTGCGTGATCTTCTCGCGCAGGTGGTGGTCCTCGAGCAGGACGGGCCCGCGCGGGCCGGCGGTGAGCGAATGGTCCGTGTCGTCCACCCGGAGCCCCTGGGCCGTGGTCAGCCGGTCGCCGCTCTGTGCCCGCGGGCTCCGGCCGGCGTCGTCTCCGCCGGGGTGCCACGGGCACCCGGTGGGACCTCGGTCCGCCGGGGCTGAGGTGCGCGGCTGCGGCAGCCCGCCACGCTCGTCGGTCGGTCGGTCGTCGCGGGGTGCGTGGCTCATGGCTGCCTCTCGAGTCGCTCGCTGCGCTCCCCGGGCCCGGGGCACCCGTCCACCGTCGGGCCGGGGACCGATGCTCGCCACCTCGCGGCCGGTCAGGCTTCCGGAGGCTGCCCGCTCAGGTCGTCGTCCCGGGGTCGCCGGTCCCCGTGCCTCCGCCGGCGCCCGGCGTGGGCGGCGGGCTCGTCTCCTCGGGCGCGGTCTCGGTGGGCTCCGGGTCGGGCGTCGTCTCGGTAGGCGTCGGTTCCGACGTGGTCGGCTCGTCCGTCGGCGTCGGCTCCTCGGTCGGCGTCGGCGTGGGGGTGGGCGTCGGCGTCGGCGTGGGGGTGGGGGTCGGCGTGGGGGTGGGCGTCGGTGTCGGCGTCGGCTTCTCGGTGGCCGTGCTCGTCTCCGTCGGCGTCGGCCTCGACGTCGGCCGGGCCGTGGGCTGCGTGGGCGGGGCGGTCGTGGGCTGCGGCTTCGACCTGGTGGGCGACGGCGACGGGCTGTGGGTCGCGGGGACCACCGGTGTCTCGGCGTCCCGGTCCTGCAAGGACCAGAACGCGAACGCTCCCGCCGCGAGCAGGAGCACCAGCAGCACCACGGCCACGATGCGCCGGCGGCCGGTGAAGAAGCCGCGCCGGTCCGGCTCGTCGCCGCCTTCGCCGGCTTCCGGCGCGGGTTCGGTCTCCTGCGGGGACGGCTCGGGCGGAAGCTCGGAGGGCGGCACGGCGCCGAACTGCCGGGTGCGCTGGACCTCGGCCTCGGCCGCTGCTGCCGCCACCGCGGCTCCCGCTGCCGCGCCCGCGGCCCCGAGGACCGCCGTGCGGTGGGGGTCGTCGGTCGCGACCTGGTCGAGCGTGAGGGTCTGGTCGCCGTCGGGCCCGCCGGGACCGGCCGCGCTGCCCAGGACCGCGGTCGCGTCCGTGCCGAGCAGGGTCGCCACGGCGCCCTCCATCGCGGCCGCGGACGCGAACCTCCGGTCCGGGTTCTTGGCCATCGCCCGCGCGACGAACCGATCCACGTCGACGGGGACGGCGGGCTGCCGTGCGGACGGCGCGGGTACCGGTGCCTGGACGTGGGCGCGCAGCACGTCCGCCGGCTCGGCGCGCTCGAACGGCGGGTGTCCCGTGAGGGCGAAGTACGCCAGCGCACCCGCGGAGTACAGGTCGCTGCGCGCGTCGAGCGGCTTGCCCTGGGCCTGCTCGGGGGACATGTACGCCGCCGAGCCGGTCACCAGGTCGCCGTCGCCGTCTCCACCGCCGGGCTCGGTGAGCCCCAGGTCGAGCAGGCCGACGCTCGTCGTCCCGTCCTCGTGCCGGTCGACGACGACGTTGCGGGGCCCGACGTCGCGGTGCACCAGCCCTGCCGCGTGCACGGCCCCGAGCCCGTCGAGCAGCCCCGCCACCACCGCGAGCGCCTCCTGCCACGGCAGGCCGTCGAGCGCCGCCAGGTCGGACAGGGGGATGCCCGGCAGGCGTCGGGTCAGGATCCAGGGGACGTTCGCGCCCGCGACCTCGTCCTCGCCGGTGTCGAGGACCTTGACCACGCTCGGGTGGTCCACCTGGGCCGAGGCCGCGATCTCGCGCGCGAGCGCGGCGCGTGCCGCCTCGTCGTCGACCAGGTGCGGGTGGAGGACCTTCACGAGGAGCCCGGGCTCGTCCGGTGCGACCTCCGGGCCGTCTTCCGCGGTGCCCTCGTCGTCCTGTCCCGTGTCGGCGGCGGGCACGCGAGAGGCCTCGTAGACGGTGTAGGTGCCCCCGGTGCCGAGGATGTCGCCGAGGACGTACTTCCCGCCGAGCACCACGTGGCCGCCTGCCGACTCCTCGGTCGGTTCCTTGGGTGTCATGCGCTCACCGCTGCCAGGGTCGGGCGTGGAGGGGGCGTGCCGCGCGCGGCGGCGTCGGTGCGGCGATCTCGGTCATTTCAGTCATGGGCCTTCACAGGATATGGGGTGCGGGGAGGTGGTGCACGGGTCGCGCGCACCGCGGGACGGTGGGCCCCCTCCGCTCCCTTCGCTCACGCCGCAGCCGCTCGACCGACCTTCCGCAGCGGCGGCACGGACGACGCTCTACGCAGCGACGACCGCCGCGAGGACGCCGGGGTCGAGCGCCCTGTCCGCGAGCACGAGGCGCACCGCGGCGGGGTCGGGGTTGCCGGCGTCCGGCCCGCGCCACACGAGCCGCAGGCCCGCCTTCTCGGCCGTCGCGCGCGACGCGACGTTGTGCTCCAGCAGGAAGGCGGTGACCGGGATCTCCGGACGTCGTTCCGCGGCGAGGGCCAGCGCCGCCCCGGAGAGCTCCGTCGCGAACCCGCGGCCCTGCTGGTCGGGGGAGAGCCGGTAGTAGAGGTTGAGCACGCCGGCGGGGCGCCACCGCACTCCGCCGATCCCGACGAACGCGCCGTCGTCGCGCCGGCGTGCTGTCCAGTACCCGATCCCGTCCCGCTCCCAGTCGGCCGCGAAGCCCTCGACCTGGCGTGCGGTCTGCTCGCGGCTCGTGTGCCGTCCGCTCGGGAAGTGCTCCCACACGCGTGGGTCGGCGTGGAGGTCGTGCAGCACGTCCAGGTCGCCGGGGGAGACGGGCGAGAGGTCGAGGCGGGCGGTGGCGCGGGGCTGCGCGGCAGGGGTCGTCACGCCGCGACGGTAGACCGGGGCACCGACACCGGCCCGCCCCGCTCGCTCACCCGTCGGTCGCTCACCCGTCGGCAAGGTCGGCCAGCGCGCTCTCGATCGCACGGTGGAACGTCGGGTAGGCGTAGATCATGCGGCGCAGCTCGGCCACGGGGACCCGCGCCTGCACGGCCAGGGTGAGCACGGCAAGGATCTCGCCGCCCGCCGGGCCGGCGACCGTCGCACCGACCAGCACGCCGGCATCGGCGTCCTCCACCAGCTTGACCAGGCCCTCGTTGCCCGGACCGTGCACGAACCCGCGCGACGAGGCCGCGAGGTCGGTGCTGCCGGTGCGGACGTTCAGCCCGGCCTCGCGCGCCGCGGCCTCCGTCAGCCCGACACCGCCGATCTCGGGGTCCGTGAACGTGACGTGCGGGACGGCGTGGTGGTCGGCCCGCTCCGTGCCGCCCTCGCCGTCCGACGCGAGGATGTCGGCCGCCGCGATGCGCGCGTGGTACATCGACACGTGGGTGAAGGCGCCCTTGCCCGTCACGTCGCCGATCACCCACACGCCGTCGGCCGCGCGGAGACGGTCGTCGACGGCGATCGTGCGGCCGGTGTCGTCGATGCCGACGGTGGCGACGCCCAGCGCGCGCAGGTCGGTGCGGCGCCCCGCGGCCACGAGCAGGCGCTCGGAGGTGAGCTGCGTGCCGTCCTCGAAGGTGAGAGTGAACCCGGAGCCGTCGTGACGCACGCTCGACACCTTCGCCCCCGTGCGGACGCCGATGCCCTCGGCGGCGAACCGCTCGGCGAGCAGCGCGCTCGCCTCCGGCTCGTCGAGGGCGATCAGGCGCGGCGCCGCCTCGACCACCTCGACCGCGGTGCCGAACCGCGCGAACACCTGGGCGAGCTCGCAGCCGATGGCCCCGCCGCCGAGCACGGTGAGCGACTCCGGCGCCTCCGTGGCGCGCACCGCGTCGCGGTTGGTCCAGTACGGGGTGTCGGCCAGGCCCTCCACCGGCGGCACCGCGGGCTCGGTGCCCGGGTTGAGCAGCACGCCGCGGGTGGCGCGGAACCGGCGCTCGCCGTCGGGGGTGGCGACGACGACCTCGCCCGGCCCGACAAGGCGTCCGCGGCCCCGCACCAGCCGCGCGCCCGCCTTCTCCAGCCGCTCGACCGCGGCCGTGTCGTCCCAGTCCGCGGTGGCCTCGTCGCGCACGCGCCGTGCGACGGGAGCCCAGTCGGGCGTGACGTCCACGCTGCCGGCGAGCGTGCTCGCCCGCCGCGCCTCGGCGAGCGCGTCCGCGGCGCGCACCATCATCTTGGTCGGGATGCACCCGAAGTAGGGGCACTCACCGCCCACGAGCCGGGCCTCGACGGCCACCACGTCCAGCCCGGCGCGCGCGAGGCGTCCGGTCGCGTCCTCGCCCCCGGGGCCGGTGCCGATCACGACGACGTCGACCGTCTCGACGGACGGCTCGCTGGAGGGTGTGGCGGTCATCGGTGCTCCTGGTGCTCGCGGGCTGCGGTGGGACGGCCGGGACAGGCACGGCCTCGACAAGCGCACCATATCGGCGCGCTCGGCGCGCGCCGGGTCGTCGGTGGCACAGGTCGTCGGTGGTACAGGGTCGTCGGTGGTGCAGGGCACGATGGCGGGGTGCACGTCGTCCTGACCCGAGAGCCCGGCGGCACGGTCCGCGTGCACGACGACCCGCCGCGCGCCGTGCCGGCCGCCGACCTGCCCGCCGTCGTGGCCCAGGGCGAGGCCGCGGCGCGCGACGACGCGCCGCCGCTGCGCTGGACCTGGGACGACACGAACCGGTGGTACCCCGGGTTGCTGCGCGCCGGCGTCCGGGTGGAGCGGTCGCACGACCTGCGGCTCGTGCACCGGATCCTGCGGCACTCCGAGCCCGCCGCGGGCGCGGCGCTCGCGACCGCGCCGCCCGGCCCCTGGGACACGATGGCGCCCACCCCGGCGGGGCCGGTGCCGGCTGCGGGAGCCCGCCGGCCCCCGCAGGGCGACGCTCTCTTCGACCTCGCCGCGCCGACGCCCGCGGCCCCCGCCGTGGAGGCGGCGGGAGGTCTGGACCCGGTGTCGGAGCTGACGCGCCAGGACGAGGCGGTCCGCGGGTCGGCCACCCCGGGCCGTCTCCGCCTGCTCGCCGCGGGGGAGTCGGCGGGGGCCCTGGTGGCCGCAGAGATGCACCACGCCGGGCTGCCGTGGCGGGGGGACGTGCACGACGCGATCCTCACCGAGGCCTTGGGCCCGCGGCCGCCGGAGGGGCAGCGGCCTGCCCGGCTCGAGGCGCTCGTGCGGCAGATCAGGGCCGCGCTGGACGCGCCCCCGTCGCTCAACCCCGACTCGCACCCCGACCTGCTCAAGGCGATGCAGTACGCGGGCGTCGGGGCGCGCAGCCTGCGCAAATGGGAGCTGGAGAAGCTCGACCACCCCGTGGTCGCGCCGCTGCTCGAGTACAAGAACCTCTACCGGCTGCTCACCGCCAACGGCTGGCACTGGCTGGACGAGTGGGTGACGGACGGGCGGTTCCGCACCGAGTACGTGGTGGGCGGCGTGGTGACCGGTCGCTGGGCGTCGACGGGCGGCGGTGCGCTGCAGCTGCCCAAGGGAGTGCGGCGCGCGGTCGTGGCCGACCCGGGGTGGTGCCTCGTGGTCGCGGACGTCGCGCAGCTCGAGCCGCGCGTCCTGGCCGGCATGGCCGGGGACGAGTCGATGGCCCGTGCGGGCCGCGCCGGTGACCTCTACGCCGGCATCGTCGCCTCGGGCGCGGTACCGACGCGCGAGCTGGCCAAGGTGGGCATGCTCGGCGCGATGTACGGGGGCACGACGGGAGCCAGCGCCCAGGTGCTGCCGCGGCTGGGGCGCGAGTACCCGCGTGCCATCGCCCTGGTCGAGGAGGCGGCACGCACCGGCGAGCGCGGGGGCGTCGTGACCACCTGGCTCGGCCGGTCCTCCCCGGCGCCCGGCTCGGCGTGGGACGAGGCGCAGGCGGGCGCCTTCGCGGACGACGCCGGTGCGGACGCGGCGGCGCGCGCCCGGTCGGTGACACGGTCGTGGGGGAGGTTCACACGCAACTTCGTGGTCCAGGGCACGGCGGCCGAGTGGGCGCTGTGCTGGATGGCGTCGATCCGTCGCCGGCTCTGGGCGCTCGGGACGACGTCGGGCGCGCCGGGCCTCGCGCCCGCCCCGTTCGCGGACCGCCCGCACCTCGCCTTCTTCCTGCACGACGAGGTGGTGGTGCACGCCCCGCGCGAGCTGGCCGACGTCGTCGCGGCCGAGGTGCGCGCCGCGGCCGAGGAGGCGGGGCAGCTGCTGTTCGGAGGCTTCCCGGTGGACTTCCCCCTCACCGTCGCGGCGGTCGACTCGTACGCCGACGCCAAGTAGGCGCCCGCCGACGAGGTCCGGGGCCTCTAGGGTCGGGCCATGACCACCGACAGGCCGAGCACCCCCGCCCTGCGCGACGTCGTCGCCGTCCTCGAGGACCTGTACCCGCCGGGTACGGCGGAGAGCTGGGACGCCGTCGGGCTCGTCCTCGGCGACCCGGCCACGCCGGTGCGCAAGGTGCTGCTCTCCGTCGACCCGGTGGCCGAGGTCGTCGACGAGGCGATCGCCTGGGGCGCCGACCTGCTGGTCACGCACCACCCCCTGTTCTTGCGGGCCGTGCACTCGGTGGCAGCGACGACGTTCAAGGGCGACGTCGTGCACCGACTGCTGACGGCCGGCTGCGGCCTGTACGTCGCGCACACCAACGCCGACGCGGCGCCGCGGGGCGTGGCGGACGCGCTGGCGGACCTGGTCGGCATCACCGACCGTCGGCCGCTCGTGGCCGGGGACGACGCCGACGGCGTGGAGCGCGGCATCGGGCGCGTGGGGCGGCTTGCCGAGCCGACCACGCTGCGGGCGTTCGCCGAGCACGTCGCCGCGGTGCTGCCGGCCACCGCGCAGGGCGTGCGGGTGGCGGGCGACCTGGAGGCGCAGGTCGCGACGGCCGCCGTGGTCGGCGGTTCCGGGGACTCGTTGTTCGACGCCGTCCGCGCGGCCGCCGTCGACGTGTACGTGACCGCCGACCTGCGGCACCACCCGGCGTCCGAGCTGCGGGAGCGCGCCGCGTTCGAGGCCCGCGGCACGGGCGGTGCGGCCGCGACGCCGTACCTCGTGGACGTGGCGCACTTCGCCAGCGAGTGGCCCTGGTTGCGGTACGCCGCCGAGGATCTTTTGGCGCGGCTGCCAGAGGGTACGGTGACCACCAGGGTGAGCACGACCGGCACCGACCCGTGGACCTTGCGGGTGGCGAGCGCGGCTCGCTGACGGCGGCGCCCGCCCGACCAGCTGAACACACGCGAGAGGACCTGCCCGTGGCCACTGCACCGTCCGAGGACCAGCGCCGACTGCTCGAGGTCCAGGCCCTCGACACGCGGCTGCAGCAGCTCGTTCACCAGCGGCGCCACCACCCGTCGCTCGCGACGATCGCGGAGCTCGACGGCCGCATGGGCGACCTGCACACCTCGCTCGTCGACTCCCGCACGGCTGTGGGTGACCTGGAGCGGGAGGTGGCCAAGGCCGAGGGCGACGTCGCCCAGGTGCGCACGCGCGCGGAGCGCGACCAGCAGCGGCTCGACTCCGGTGCCCTGTCCGCGAAGGACTCCCAGGCCCTGGTGAGCGAGCTCGAGTCCCTCGCCCGCCGGCAGTCCGTGCTGGAGGACGCCGAGCTGGAGGTCATGGAGCGCCTCGAGGCGCACCAGGGCGCGCTGGCCGAGGTCGAGGCCGCCCACGCCGAGCTCGCGGCGGCCAAGGCGGCGGCCACGGCGGAGCGCGACGCCGCCTGGGCGGAGATCGACGGCATCGGCTCGAAGGTCAAGGCCGAGCGCGAGGCTGCCGCCGCCGGCCTGGACGCGGGGCTGCTGGCCCTCTACGACAAGCTGCGGGCACAGCTCGGCGGCACGGGTGCCGCCGCCCTGCGCGGTAGCCGCTGCGAGGGGTGCCGCCTCGAGCTCAACCCGGGCGACCTCGCGGCCGCGAAGCGGGCGCCGGCGGACCAGGTGGTGCGCTGCGAGGAGTGCGGCCGCATCCTCGTCCGCCTGCCCGACGAGGGCGTCCCGGCCTGATGGTCCGCCCGTCCGGCGCGAGCCCGCTGGACCCCGCCGCCACCCGCACCGTCGTCCTCGTCCGGCACGGCATGACCGCGCTGACCGAGGCCCGGGCCTACTCGGGCGGCAGCGTCCCCGGCCCGGCCCTCAGCCCGCGCGGCCGCACCCAGGCGGCACGGGCCGCCGACGCCGTCTTCCGGATCGGCAAGGACCTGTGGCCTGACCTGCCGCGCGCGGGCGCGCTCGTCGCGTCGCCCCTGGTGCGCACCGTCGAGACGGCGGCCGCCGTCGGGCGCCGGATCGGGCAGCACGTGCGCACGGACGACCGGTTCGCCGAGTGCCGGTTCGGTGCCTGGGAAGGCCTGACACCCGAGCGCATCGCCGAGGGTTGGCCGGACGAGCTCGCCGCCTGGACCGCGACCGGCACCGCGCCAGCCCCGGGCGGGGAGTCGTACGTGCAGGTGGGGGAGCGCGCCTGGCCCGGGCTGCGGGACGTCGTGGCCGCGACAGATCCGGAGGCCTCTACCGTCGTCGTCGCGCACACCGTGACCATCCGTGCGCTGACGGGCCGTGCGCTCGGCGCGCCGCCCGCCTCGTGGCCGCGGCTGCGCGTGCCGCCGTGCTCGCTCACCGTCCTGCGGTTCGGCACCGACGTCGACGGCGGCGAGCCCGCTCTGGCGGAGATCACGGTGGCGGGGTTCCCGACCGACGTCTGAGACCGCCCGCAGGGTCGGTACGTCTAGTGCTTCGCGGGCTTTGCGGGCTTCGGGGGAGACGCGAGCGCGAGGTCGACGCCGCGGTGCACCCACGCACGGAGCGCGTCCTCGTCGGCCGTGACCGTCGCCGGCACCCCGACCATGCCCCGCATGATCCGCTCGCCCATCCGCAGCTCGTGCGCGCCGGCGGCGAGGGCGGCGTCGTACCCGTCCGTGCCGACGTGCACCATCAGCTCGTCGCGCGTGACCCCGACGGCCATGTGGGTGTGCACCATGATCGCGAGCCCGCCGAACATCTTCTGCTCGGTGAAGTCGGCGCGCTCGCCGACGGCGTCGCGCACCCGCGCGGCGAGATCCTCGTCGTAGGCCACGCGGCCAGTGTGCGCCGTACGACCGGCGTCCCGCCCGGTCAGGCGATGACGACCTCGAGCGTGCGCGGCCCGCGGCGCGTCGCGGCGTCGTGCAGGGTCGCCTCGACCATGCGGTACGACAGGCCGGTCCCGACCTCGGTGCCGATGACCTGCCCGTCGAGCTCGCGGGCGGCGTCCAGCAGCTGAGCGCCGCTGGTCGGGGCCGGGCCGGAGCGGCGCAGCAGGTGCCCGGTGAGCACGCCCCGCGTGTGCTTCGCGTTGTGGGACACCACTGTGCGCCTCCCGTCCGACTCGCGCACCACACGCACCGTGACCCAGTCGGTCGCGGCGTCGCCGGTGGTGGCCGGCTTCCAGGCGGCCAGGTAGGCGGCGGAGCGGCAGTCGACGACGACGTCGCCCGCAGCCCGCGCGTCCAGGGCCGATGCGAGGTGCGGCCGCCAGGACGTGGCGAGCTTGCCGACGCCGGGCAGGTCCACACCCATGGACAGCCGGTAGGCGGGGATGACGTCGGCCGGGGAGACCGCGCCCCACAGGCCGGAGAAGACCCGCACGTCGCGTGCGGCGCGGTCCGCCGCCTCGGTGGGCAGGTCGCCCAGGCCGGCCGCGGCGTACAGGACGCCCGTGTACACGCGGGACGCCGGAGCGGCGGGGGCCGCCTTGAGCTCGGTGTTGCGGGCGACCTCTGCGCCGAGCGAGGCGCCCACACCCAGCAGGTCCGTGGCGTCCGGTCGGGCGCTCGCGGCCGCGAGCGCCTCCAGCACCGCACGGCGCTGCGCTGTCAGGTGCTCTGCCGCCGTGAGCCGCGCGAGGTCGACCGGGGCGGCGCCGTCGGGCGCGGGGGTCTTGCCCTCGGAGGGCGGCAGGCAGATCAGCACCCGGACACCCTACGGCGGGTCTCGGCACGCGGAACCCGGGGCGACGGTGCGGTCGGTCACCGCTAGCGTCGCCGGGCATGGTCCAGGTGAAGGTCTACGGCAACCGTCGGGTGTGGGGTCAGCGGCGCGCGGAGGTCTCCGACGCGCTGCACGCGGCGCTGGTCGGCGCCTGGCAGATCCCCGAGGACAAGCGGTTCCACCGGTTCCTGCTGCTGGATGACGGGGATCTCGTGGCGCCCCGCTCGGACGACTACCTGATGATCGAGGTCGTCGCGTTCGCCGGGCGCTCGCGGGAGGCGAAGCGTGAGCTGGTCCGCCGCCTCTACGACGACGTGGCACCCGCGCTCGGGGTCTCGGCCGACGACGTCGAGCTCGTCGTCATCGAGTCGCCCGCGGAGAGCTGGGGCATCCGCGGCCGGTCGGGGGACGAGCTGGCGCTGAGCTACCGCGTCGACGTCTGAGGCATGGGTCGGGAAGCCCCCTGGACCGCTTAGACTGTGCGACGCGGACGAGTCGGTCGGACGGTCGCGTCGGCGGTGCCCTCGGGCGTCGTCGCCGAGGAACGTCCGGGCTCCGAAGGGCAAGGTGGTGGCTAACGGCCACCCGGGGTGACCCGCGGGACAGTGCCACAGAAAACAGACCGCCGTCGCCGGGCGACCGGTGGCGGTCAGGGTGAAACGGTGGTGTAAGAGACCACCAGCGCGGCCGGTGACGGTCGCGGCTAGGTAAACCCCACCTGGAGCAAGGTCAGACAGACTGTGTTGGAGGGCGGCCCGCCCGATTCTCCTCGGAGAAGCACAGTCGGGTAGACCGCTCGAGCCCTGCGGCAACGCAGGGCCTAGATGGATGACCGTCGCCCGTGCCGGGGTGACCAGGCGCGGGAACAGAACCCGGCGTACAGACCGGCTCGTCCGCCCTTGCCTCCGATCGGCCAAGCGTCGGGCTTCCGTCAGGCGGTGGCGGGCTCCGCGTCGCTCGCGTGCTCCAGCGCCCAGGTGAGGGCGTGGTCGGCGACCTTCTCCCATCCAGGCGCGGCGCACGTCCAGTGGTCGCGGCCCTCGAACTCGTAGTACTCGGTGAGCGCGGGCGACTTCTCCCAGTGCTTGGCGTTCGACCGGTTCACCGACGGCGGCATGATGTGGTCCTTCTCGCCGGCGATGAACAGCAGCGGTGCCCGGTCGGTGCCGAAGTCCACCCAGGTCTCCTGATGGCCCGGCTTGAAGTTGGCGATGAGGCCGTAGTCCCAGACCCAGCTGCCGGGCGCGGGGATCGCGTAGCGGTCCCAGACCGCGCGGGACTCCTCGGCGGAGAGCGTGTTCGTGAACGCGTAGTGGAACTCCTCCGGCGTGAACCCGACGGGACGGTGCCGGTTGGCGGGGTTCTTGAGCGCGGGGAAGAGGGACTTCGCCTGGGAGGGCGGGGTGACCCGGACTCCTTCGGTGGGCGCCGAGTCGATGACGACTCCGGCAGCGCCGAGCCCGCGTGCCAGGAGGATCTGGGTGAGGGCGCCCCCGAACGAGTGGCCCATGAGGATCGGCGGGCGGTCGAGGGCGGTGATGACGCCGGCCAGGTGCTCGACCGTCTCGGGCACGGTCAGGTCCGCGATGATCTGCGGGTTCTCCCGCAGGGCCTCGACCTCGACCTCGAACCCCGGATATGCCGGGGTCACGACGGTCAGGCCCTTCTGCTGGAAGTGCTGGACCCAGCCCTCCCAGCTGCGGGGCGTCATCCAGAGGCCGTGGATCAGGACGACGGTGTCGGGCTTGGGGTCGGGCTTGGGGTCGGGCTTCGTGCTGGCGGGGGTTTCCGAGCTCATGGCCGGGGTCCTCTCAAGAGTCGACGAGCGCCAGCAGACACGATAGAAAGGCGCGCACCGTCGGGCGCGGCAGGTCACCAAATTCACCCGCTCGCGCGCGCCCCCACCTCGAAGGAGAGTCATGGCAAGCAGGTTCACCGAGCTGGTCGTCGACTGTCACGACCCGGAGCGCCTCGCGGCGTTCTGGTGCGCGGTCCTGGACTTCACCGTGATCGACCGGAGCGAGGGCAAGGTGGAGATCGCCTCCTGGGAACCGATCGTCGAGGACGTCCGTGCCCGCCAGATGCCGCCCACGGTGGTGCTCGTCCAGGTGCCGGAGGGCAAGGCCGTGAAGAACCGGCTGCACCTGGACGTCAGCCCCGTCGACCGCAGCACCGCCGACGAGGTCGCCCGGCTGCTCGGGCTCGGCGCCACCCGCGTGGACGTCGGGCAGGGTGACGGCCGCAGCTGGGTGGTCATGGCCGACCTCGAGGGCAACGAGTTCTGTGTCCTGCGCACCCTGGCGCCAGTCGACTCCTGACCCTCCGAGAGGAAGCCGCCGCGATGACGCCTGGTCCCGCCGACCCCACCGTGCTGCACCCGATGCCCGAGCATCCGCGGGTGGTGCTGCTCCGACCGTTGGTGACCTCCCCGCTGATCGACGTCGGCGACTTCTCGTACTACGACGACCCGGACGAACCGACGTCGTTCGAGACACGCAACGTGCTGTACCACTACGGTCCGGAGCGTCTCGTGATCGGCCGCTACTGCGCCCTCGGGACGGGCACCCGGTTCATCATGAACGGCGCCAACCACCGCATGAGCGGGCCTTCCACGTTCCCGTTCCCGACGATGGGCGGCGCCTGGGCCGAGCACTTCGACCTGATCACCGGGCTGCCCGGTCGGGGCGACACGGTGGTGGGCAACGACGTGTGGTTCGGTCACGGTGCGACGGTCCTGCCCGGTGTCCGGATCGGTCACGGCGCGATCGTCGCCGCCGGTTCCGTGGTCACCAAGGACGTCCCGGACTACGGCGTCGTCGGTGGCAATCCCGCCCGGCTCCTGCGGACCCGCTATGACGCGGAGGACGTCGCACGCCTTCTCTCCGTCGCGTGGTGGGACTGGCCGCTCGAGCACGTCACCCGGCACGTCCGCACGATCATGTCGGGCACGGTGGCCGAGCTGGAGCTGGCCGCGGAGCAGCGCGAGAGCGCCTGAGGTCCGGCGCCGTCAGCGCGCGCCCAGGGTGAGCGCTCGGAGGTACCGGCGGCGGTAGTGCCGCTGGAGCAGCAGCACCAGCGGGAAGAGCGCGCGCCAGCGGCCGCTGCCTGCGCGTGTGAGGGAACGCAGCGTCAGGCTCACGGTTCCGTCGTCGCTGCGACTCACGATGAACGCCTCCTCGCCCGCGACGGGATGGCCCTCCAGCGTGCCGTAGGCGAGCGCCGCCCGGCGTCCGGTGGTGACCACCTCGACGACCTGGACCGGCTCACGGACCCGGAGCGGACCCAGCCGTGCGACGAGCCAGAAGCGCTCGCCGTCGCGCACCACCTGCCCGGGCTCGAGCGGCGGGTCGACGGCGAACCCGCTGCGGGTCTTGACTCCCCAGGAGAGCACCGCCCTCGACGCGTCCTCCCACAGGTCGGCTCCGTCGCCCAGCCGGACCGTGCGCTCGTGTGCGCGCCAGCCGTCGGGCGGACGCCACCGCTCGTCCGAGGGAGCGGTGCCGCCGACGACGTCGTAGCTGAGGTCCCGACGGCCCAGGTGGTGGGTGGCCAGGGGAACCAGGCGTTCCGTGTCGCCCCCGCCTCCGTGGACGGCGCGGCGTACCGCCGACGCCTCGGCGGCGGTCAGCCGGAAGGTCGCGCTGGTACCGGTGTCATTCACGCTCCACACGGGCCCCCCGCCGCCGTCGTCGTACCCCGAGCAGCCGATGCTGAACGGCGCGAGCGTCAGCGCCAGCCCGAAGTCGGCGTCGCGGCGGGGATCGAGGGTGAGCGAGATCCCGCGGCTGCGGAGGGCGGACAGGCGAGCCTCGGCGGCCCGGACGGCGTCGAGGACGGCCACGGGCCAGTCGTCGTCGGAGACGATGTCGATCTCGACCCGGTCCAGCCGGTCGCGCTGTGCCACCAGGGCGGCGCGGACCGTCGCTTCGACCGTCGACCGGTCGGCGCCGTCGGCCAAGGTGAACCAGGTCTCGTCGTCGTCCGTCGTCGTGATGCGCACACCGACATGCTGCCGCACCCCGCGGGTGCCTCAGGTCGGACTGCGGGTCACGCCGGCTGCGTGGTGGGGGGAGGCGGCGCGGAGGATGCTGCGCTCCGGCCGGGCAGGGCGGCGGCCACGACGGCAGCCAGGGCGGCCGGGGCGAAGAAGACGCCGACGGACATGGCCCCGACCAGCGTGAGCACGGGCAGCAGCACCGCCGTGGTCACGCGCAGGGCCCGGAACGCGCTCGCGCGGCGAGCGAGCAGGGGCAGTGCGGCGACGAGCACCGGGACGGCGAGGACGACGAGCACGCCCGGCCCGTTCACCTGCGCCAGCGTGGCGGTGGCGTCCGTCGTCGTCGTGGTGACCGCGCCGGTGACCGAGCCGCTGGTCGTGCTCTCGGTCGTGGTGCCAGCGTAGACCGGCAGCACGGCCGCAGCGGCGAAACCGGCGAGCGCGAGCCCGAGCGTCACGACGACGGCGATGCGCGCGGGACCACCGGCGACAGGTTCGGGCTGTGGCTGCACGGTGACCTCCGGGGCGTCGCGCGGGACGGGATCTCGGCCAGTATGCGCGGGTCGGACGCCGCACGCCGCGGGTTCCCGGACCGGACGTGCGTGGTACCACGCACGTGCCCGGCCGTGGCGGGCGGCCGTCGTCTGGGATGAAGGACGTCCACCTCACCGTGCCCCGGAGGGACCCACCGTGACCGCCGTCCTGCCTGCCCGCCCCGCCGCCGAACCTCGAGCACTGCCCGGCATCCCCTTCCAGGACACGTTCCACGACGTCCTGGACAACCTCCTGGACGATCCCCTGGGCGAGGCGCTCGCCGGCGCACGCGCCCGGATGTTCGCCACGTCCTCCGCGACGGGTGTGCTGGTCCGGCTCACGGGCGAGGTCGACGCCGCATGCCTCGCCGACCTGCCGGGCGTGCTCGCGGTGCTCGACGCCGCGGACCGGCGTCTGCCCGTCCTCCTCGACACGCAGGACGTGACCTTCATGGACTCCTCGGGCATCGCCCTCCTGGAGCGTGTTCGGGGCGTGTGCCGCGCGACGGGTGCGCCGCTGGCGCTGCTCGATCCTGCGCCGGCCGTCATGACGGTGCTCCGTCTCGTCGGCCTCGAGGACGCCGTGCCGGTCGTCCGCACCCGCGACGACCGCGCCTGACCCGGCACGCACACGACCGGGCCACCCGGACCCGGCATGCGAGGTACCACGCAGACCCCGCCCGTCCCCGGCTGGTGCCGGGGGACCGTGGACGCAGCAAGGACCGCACCGCGGGCGACATGCCCGCGACCCTGACACGGAGGAACGAGAGATGACCGAACAGCAGAGCATCCTGGTGGGCGTCGACGGCTCCGCCGAGAGCCTCCACGCCATGGAGTGGGCCGCCGCGTACGCCCGGGAGACCGGGTGCACGCTGCACCTCGTCAGCAGCTTCATGCTTCCCGGCTTCACGGGCAGCTACTCCTTCGCCCACGACATCCCGATGGTCGACGACCCGTACGCGCGGCGCTACGTCGAGGACCTGCTGGTCCGGGCGCACAAGCGCGTCGTCGAGGTCGGCGTCCCGGCCACCACCGAGGTGACGACCGGCGAGGCGACGTCCGTGCTCGCGGAACGGTCAGCCGGCCGCCGGTTCGTCGTCATCGGCGCCCGCGGGGCCGGCGGGTTCGTCGAGCGGCTCCTCGGCACCGTCTCCGCCAACCTGCCCGTCCGGGCGCAGTGCCCGACCGTGGTCGTCCCGCTGCACGCGAAGGACGCCGACGGCGACGGCGACGCGACGGACACGCGTCGCACGCGCCGGATCGTCGTCGGCGTGGACGGGTCGCGCCCCTCGGAGGCCGCGGTCGAGACCGCCGTCGCACAGGCGCAGGCCTGGGGTGCGGAGGTCGCCGTCGTGCGGGCCGTCACGATGGTCGGCTGGAGCCACTCGCCGTGGCTCGACACCGGCTTCCGGGAGAGCGTCATGTCCTCGGCGCGCGACGAGACCGACCGGTTGCGCGCGCGTCTCGCCACGACCTATCCCGACGTCGTGACCACCACCGACGTGGTGGAGGGGCACGCCGTCGACGTCCTGGTCGCCGCCTCCCAGGAGGCCGACCTCCTCGTCGTGGGCTCGCGCGGCCGGGGCGGCATCCGAGGGCTCGTCCTCGGCTCGACGAGCCAGGCGGTGCTGCGCCGCTCGCACTGCCCCGTCCTCGTCCCGCGTCGCTGAGCCGCCCGTCGGGCGGGACGGCGGACCGCGGCGTGCACGGGCGGGATCGCGTCCCCCCTGCCTAGGATCGCGACATGGTGGCCCCTGTCACACGGGTCGGCATCGTCGAGGACGAGGCGCTGATGCGGGGCATGCTCGAGCAGACGCTGTCGGCCGAGGAGTCGTTGCGCGTCGTGCACTCGGTGCCCGGCGTCACAGAAGCGCGGCTGGTCTTCACCCCCGGGTCCTGCGACGTGGCGGTGCTGGACGTGAACCTGCCCGACGGCAACGGGGTGGCGCTCGGCCTGACGCTGCAGCGCGCCGACCCCCGGCTGGCGATCATGCTCCTGTCGAGCGAGGACGTCATGGGCATGTTCACCACCGTCCAGGACGAGGCCACCCGGCCGTGGAGCTACCTGTCCAAGCGGTCGAGCTTCGCGCGCGACGTCCTGGTCCGTGCGATCGCGGCGACGGCGCACGGGCAGGTGGTGCTCGACCCGTACCTCGTCCAGCGCTCCACGCCGCGTCCCGGCTCGGCCGTCGCGGAGCTCACCCCCGCGCAGTTCGGGGTGCTGCGGCTCGTGGCCGAGGGGCTGTCGAACCACGCGGCGGCCGAACGCCTCGGCATCAACGAGCGCTCCGTGGAGAGCCACCTCAAGTCGATCTACCAGCGGCTGGGCGTCGAGGGCGGCGACCACAACAGACGGGTCGCCGCGGTGCTCGCGTTCCTCGAGCAGACGGGACGGTCCTGGCGCGCATGAGCGCCGGGACCGCGCGGGACCCGGGCCCCGCCCCCCAGGAGCCAGGGGCGGTGCTGCGCGCCCGCGAGCCGACGCGGGTCGCGATCCTGGTCAGCGGCACGAACTTCGTGCTGTACTCGCTGGTCTCGTTGGCCGGCTGGGCCGGGTGGGGCGGCCTGCAGGCCGCGATCACGCACGAGCGCGGCGTCGTCGGCGTGGCGATCGACGGCGTCGTCGTGCTCCTGGTGAACCTCGTCTTCGGTGCCGTCGTCATCGCCGGCACGCTCGCCCTGCACCCCCTGTCGCGCCCGTGGCCGGCACGGGTCCTCGTGGTCTTCTGCGTGGCCGCGGTGGCCTCGGTGCCCCGGATCCTGGCGCTCGCGGCGCTCAGCAGCACGCCCTCCGGCGGTGCGTACGTGGTGGCGGTCGGGACGCTGGGACTGCTGGCGGGCGTGGTGGGGATGTCCGCCGGCCTGCTGTCGGCGTCGCTCGTCGACCGCGCGCGGACCGAGCAGCACCGGCGCGAGGAAGAGGCTCGACGCGCGGCGCGGGCGGTGGAGGAGCTGCAGGACGAGGAGATCCGGGTACGCCGGCACGTCTTCGACCAGCTGCACGGCACGCTGCAGTTCCACCTCGTCACCGTGACCGCCGGGCTCGACCGGGTGGCCGAGCAGCTCCAGGACGCGGGGGACGCGGCCCGGGCCTCGGACCTGCGGCACTGGGCGGAGACCCTGGAGGAGATCCGCGAGCAGGACGTCCGCTCCCTCAGCCACTCCGTCTTTCCCTCCGGGGCCGACCTGGGCACGCAGCAGGCGATCCAGCTGCTCCTGCGACGACTGCCCCCGCAGATCGACGCCTCGATCGAGCTGGGAGACAACTACCGGCGACTCGTCTCGCACGACGGGCTGCGGATGCCGATGGCCGAGCGCCTCGTGGTGATCTACACCGTCGAGGAGGCTGTGACGAACGCCCTCAAGCACGGCCGGGCGAGCACGGTCCGGGTCCGTGCGGACGCGGAGCCGACCGACGATCCCGACCGCTGGGTGTTCGTGACCCAGGTCGACGACGACGGCACGGGCCCCGCGCAGCCCATGCCCGCCCTGCACGGGCTGCGCCGCCACCGGGAGCGTGCCGAGCACCGGGGCGGCTCCCTCGAACTGGGTGTCAATCCCTCCGGAGGCGGGCGACTGTCGCTCCGGCTACCGTTCACCGTGGACCCGGACGGCTGACCTCGGCGGACACCTGCCGAAGGCGCGACAAGGGGCTTCATCGAGTGTGAACGGTACGTAAAGAATCTCTATGCCGAGGTTCCGCCATTGGTTGGCGGAGGTGTAGCGTTACGGGCGTCGCGACGACGAGGTCGCGGGTCCGCAGTGCAGCGCTCGAGCCCGAGGCGCGCAGGACGTGGGACGTGGGACGAAGGTGTGGCAGTGACTTTCACCGACGAGGCTCAGGCCGGGGGCATCGCCCTCGTGGAGCGCACCGACGTGAGCGTGGTGGACATGTGGGGCGAGATCGACATCGCCCTGCGGAACGAGGCGAGCGCGGCCCTCGCGCGGGCCTTCGAGCGTGACCTTCCCGTGGTGGTCGACACCTCGCGGGTGACCTTCATCGACTCTGCCGGCGTGGCCTTCCTCGTCCAGCTCTGCCGCATCGGCAGGGACGAGGGCCTGCGGGTCTCGCTGCACCGGCCGCCGGCGGCCGTGCTGGACGTGCTCCGGATGCTCGACCTCGACGTGCCGCCGGACACGCCGGTCGACTGGGGCCGCACGCCGACGGCACCGATGCCGACGGCGCCGCACAGCCTGGCGGGCTGACCGCCTCAGTGGTCGCGGCCGCTCGCCGCGAGCGCTGCCGCCCCCACGATGCCGGCCCGGTTGCGCAGCGTGGCCGGGATGATCGGGGCGTGCAGGTCGAGCAGCGGCAGGAACTTCTCGTGGTGCTTGCTCACGCCACCGCCGACGACGATCAGCTCGGGGGAGAGCAGCATCTCGACGGTCTCGAAGTAGCGCTGCAGCCGTCGCGCCCAGTGCTCCCAGGATAGGTCGTCGCGTTCGCGGGCGGACTCCGCCGCCCGGGACTCGGCGTCGTGCCCGTCGATCTCCAGGTGGCCCAGCTCGGTGTTGGGCACGAGCACGCCGTCCACGAGCAGGGCCGACCCGATGCCGGTGCCCAGCGTCACGACCAGGACGACGCCGTCGCGCCCCTGGGCTGCGCCGTACCGCTGCTCGCCGACGCCCGCGGCGTCGGCGTCGTTGACGGCCATCACCTCGCGGCCCGTGGCGTCCCGCACGAGAGCGGGCAGGTCGACGCCCTTCCACGACTGGTCGAGGTTCGCGATGAACCGGACGACGCCGTGGTCCATCGGGGCGGGGAACGCCACGCCCACCGGCACGTGCCGGGGCAGCTCGAACGAGTCCACGAGCTCGGCGAGCACCTTCGCCACGGCGTCCGGGGTGGACTTGTCCGGCGTCGGGATGCGACGTCGTTCCGCGGCGAACTCGCCGGTCGTGAGGTCGACCGGCGCCCCCTTGATCCCGGACCCGCCGATGTCGATGCCGAACGCGACCGGCTGCGTTGCCTCCACCATGTGCCCCATCTTGATGCAGGATCGTCCTATGAGCGACACAAGCCCGGTGCAGTACTGGTACAACACCAAGACAGGCGAGGTCGAGGAGAGCCGCGACCGCTCCAGCTGGAGCAACCGCATGGGCCCTTACCCCTCGCGAGAGGCCGCGCGCAACGCCCTGGACTCGGCGCAGCGCCGGAACGAGACGTGGGAGGAAGAGGACGCCGACTGGCGCGGCGGCAAGTGACCTCGCAGCGCGGCGAGGACCCCGCCGGCAGGGGTGCGGGCGTGCCGCGGACGGCGACGGTCGAGGCGAACGGCGTCACGCTCGGCGTGGAGCACCTCGGCGACGAGGCGGCGCCGCTGGTCCTCTGCGCGGGCGGCACGACGATGCTGTCCTGGCCGGACGCCCTGTGCGACGCCCTCGCGCGCGGTGGGCGCCACGTGGTGCGCTACGACCTGCGCGACTCCGGCGCGTCCACCACCCGCGACCCTGAGGACCCGGCCTACACGTTGCGCGACCTCGCCGCCGACGCCGCAGCCCTGGCGCGGGTGCTCGACGACCGTCCCGCACACCTGGCGGGCATCGGCGTCGGCGGGATGGTCGCCCAGGTCGCCGTGCTCGATCACCCGGAGGCGTTCGCCGCGCTGACCCTCGTGGGCACGCGCGCCGTCGCGCCAGGCCCGGTCGACGACGACCTGCCCGACCACGACGGGGCGACGATGGGCCGGGCCTTCGCGCTGCCGATGCCGGACTGGGCCGATCGTGAGGCCGTCGCGGAGCACGCCGCCCGGGGCGCCGAGATCCTCGGTGACGACCCCGACGCCGCGCGCACCCTCGCGGGGCGCGTGTGGGACCGCACGCCGGCGACGACGCCCGCCGTGCACCTGGCCAACCAGCTCGGCACGGTCTTCGCCCGGCTCGACTGCGCGCCGCGCTGGCGCGCGCGCCTGGCCGAGATCGCGGTCCCGGCCCTGGTCGTGCACGGGCGCCGCGACCCGTTCTTCCCCGTCGGCAACGGGGAGACTCTGGCCCGCGAGATCCCGGGAGCGCGCCTGCTGGTCCTCGAGGACGCGTCGACCGCGATCCCCGAGCGGGACGTCGGCCGGGTCGCGGCGGCGATGCTCGACCTGCGGGGCGCGTCGTAGGACGCGCGCACCGGTCCGGTGCCGTCGCGCTCCGGGCGGTGCGCCCCGCCCCCCGGGGGAGATGCTACGGGCGTTGCAGGGCGAGCCTGGCCCCGAACCCGACCAGCGCCAGGCCGGAGACGGCGTCCGTGATGCGGCGGACCGTCGGCAGGAGCAGCTTTTCTCGCAGCGCGCTCCCGAGGAGGACGACGACGAGGAGCCACGCGGTCCCGATGGCCGGCAGCGTCCAGGCATGCACGAGCCAGGCCCCGACGGCGGCGTGGGCGCCGACGAACTGGGGCAGCAGGGACAGGTAGAACACGAGCATCTTGGGGTTGGTGATGTTGGTCAGGAACCCCTCGCGGAACGACCGGACGCGGCCTCTGGCCGGCGAGGTTGCCGGTGGCGGGCCGTACTCCCCGCGCCAGGCCGACCAGAGCGCCTGCGCTCCCAGGTAACAGAGGTAGGCGAGACCGACCCACCGCAGCGCCGTGAACAGCGGCTGCGACCGGACGATCAGGGCACCCACGCCGATCGACGCCAGCGTGCCCTGGATCAGGGAGGCCGCCCCGATCCCGAAGGCCGTCGCCACGCCGCGGCCACGGCCGTTGACGACGGTGTTGCGCAGCGTCACCACGAAGTCGGCACCGGGGACGGCCACCACCGCCACGACCACCAGCAGGAAGGCTCCGCTCATCACGCCAGCATCACGTACCGCCGCGCGGTCGGCGACCGCGCCCCGACGGGACTAGCGCTCGAAGGAGTGCGCGGCGTCGGGGAAGCTGCCCTTGCGGACCTCGTCGGCGTAGTCCTGGGCAGCCTGGCGCAGCAGGTTGCCGACCTCGGCGAACCGGCGCGCGAACCGCGGCGACCAGTCGGTCATGCCCGCCATGTCGGTCCAGACGAGGACCTGCCCGTCCACGCGCGGCCCCGCGCCGATGCCGATGGTCGGGATGCGCAGGATCTCGGTGGCGCGTGCCGCGACCTCCACCGGCACCATCTCGAGCACCACCGCGACGGCGCCCGCCTCCTGCACGGCCAGCGCGTCCTCGCACAGCGCCTCGGCCGCCTCGTCGCCCCGGCCCTGCACGCGCGGGCCGCCGAGGAGGTTCTCGGACTGGGGCGTGAAGCCGAGGTGCCCGACGACGGGGATGCCGGCGTCGGTGAGCGCCCGGATCTGGGCGGCAGAACGCCGTCCGCCCTCGAGCTTGACCGCCGCGGCGCCCGTCTCCTTCATGATCCGCACGGCGGACGCGAGCGCCTGCTCGGCTCCCGCCTCGTACGACCCGAAGGGCAGGTCGACGACGACGAGCGCGTGCTCGGCCGCGCGGGCCACGGCCCGGGCCGGCGGGATCATGTCGTCGAGCGTGACGGGCAGCGTCGTGGAGTGCCCGTGCATGGTGTTGCCGATCGAGTCGCCGACGAGGAGCAGGTCCAGGCCCGCGGCGTCGAAGAGCCGCGCCGTGACGGCGTCGTACGCCGTGAGCATCGTGAGCTTCTCGCCGCGCTCCTTGGCCTCGGCCAGGTGGTGGACCCGCACGCGGCGGCGGCGGGTCAGGTCGGCGGCAGGGGAGGGCGCGGCGGCGTCGGCGGCGGCGTCGTGACCGGGGTTCGACATGGCGGTCAGCCTATGCCTCCGACCGGCGGTACCGGGTATCCGCCGAGGTCGGGGGTCCGCAGGCCCGGACCGGGGCGCACGACATCCGCCGTTAACACTTCTCGGGCAGGATGGGTTCATGGACAGGCAGCAGGAGTTCGTGCTCCGCACGGTCGAGGAGCGCGACATCCGCTTCATCCGGCTCTGGTTCACCGACGTGCTCGGGGTGCTGAAGTCGGTGGCGGTCGCCCCGGCCGAGCTCGAGCAGGCGTTCACGGAGGGCATCGGGTTCGACGGCAGCTCCATCGAGGGGCTGACGCGGGTCTACGAGGCGGACATGATCGCCAAGCCCGACCCGACGACGTTCCAGGTGCTGCCGTGGCGCGGTGACCGGCACGGCACGGGCCGCATGTTCTGCGACATCCTCACGCCGGACGGGGAGCCGTCGCTCGCGGACTCGCGCAACGTGCTCAAGCGCGCGCTCGCACGCGCGAGCGACCGGGGCTTCACCTTCTACACGCACCCCGAGGTCGAGTTCTACCTGTTCAACCAGGTCTCCTCCCCGGAGGAGCCCCTCGTCCCGGTCGACAACGGCGGCTACTTCGACCACCTGGCGCGCGGGAGCACGCACGACTTCCGCCGGGCCGCGATCACGATGCTCGAGTCCATGGGCATCTCGGTGGAGTTCTCCCACCACGAGGCAGGGCCGGGCCAGAACGAGATCGACCTCCGGTACGCGGACGCGCTCACCACGGCGGACAACCTCATGACCTTCCGCACGGTGGTCAAGGAGGTGGCGCTCGAGCAGGGCGTCTTCGCGTCGTTCATGCCCAAGCCGATGGTCGACCAGCCGGGCTCGGGCATGCACACGCACCTGTCCCTGTTCGAGGACGACCGCAACGCCTTCCACGAGCCGGGCGCACAGTTCGAGCTCTCGAAGACGGCGCGCCAGTTCATCGCCGGCCTCCTCGTCCACGCGGCCGAGATCACGGCCGTGACGAACCAGTACGTGAACTCCTACAAGCGCCTGTGGGGCGGCGCCGAGGCGCCGAGCTACATCTGCTGGGGGCACAACAACCGCTCCGCCCTCGTGCGCGTGCCGATGTACAAGCCGGGCAAGGGCAACTCCGCCCGCGTGGAGTACCGCGCCCTCGACTCGGCCACCAACCCCTACCTCGCGTTCGCGGTGCTCCTGGCCGCAGGCCTCAAGGGGATCGAGGACGGCTACGAGCTGCCGGAGGCCACCGGCGACGACGTGTGGGAGCTGACCGACCGGGAGCGCCGCGCGCTCGGCATCGCCCCGCTGCCGCAGTCGCTGAACGAGGCGATCGAGCTCATGGAACGTTCCGAGCTCGTGGCCGAGACGCTGGGCGAGCACGTCTTCGACTTCGTGCTGCGCAACAAGCGGCAGGAGTGGGACGCCTACCGCGCCCAGGTCACGCCCTACGAGCTGCGCCGGTTCCTGCAGTTCCTGTGACCGCCCGGCGCTCGACCCTCACCGGCCGGCTGCTGCACGCCGGGTTCGCCGACCTCACGCGGTCGGGGACGCTCTGGGCGGACGCCGCACTGCAGGAGGTGCTCGGCGTGCCGGGCCGCGAGGACGCCCTGCTGGCCGTGCTGGGGGCGTGCGCCGACGCCGACCTCGCCCTCCTGCAGCTCGTCCGCCTCGTGGAGACCCCCGCGGCGCGGGAGCGTCTGGGCGAGCTGCTCGACGCCCCGTCGCCGCACGGCCGGACCCGCCTCCTCGCGGTGCTCGGTGCGTCGTCCGCCCTCGGCGACGAGGTGATCCGTCGGCCGGAGCTCCTCGACGTCGTCGCCGTCCCCGACGGCGCCGCCAGTCCCACCGACGACCCGGACGGCGACGGCGAGAGCCCCGCCGCCGACGGCGACCCCGGCCCGCGGACCGTCGCCGGCCCCGTCGCCGTACGAGAGGCGCTCCTGCGCGCGGTCGGCGCCGACCCCGAGGCCGACGTGCCCGTGGCGGCCGACCCGGACGGCGCACCGGGCGTCGCGTGGCCCGACGCCGGTGCGGCCACCACCACCGACGCGCTGCGGCGCGCCTACCGCGAGCGCCTCCTCGCCCTCGCCGCCGACGACCTCACCGCCGGCGAGCCGCTGACCCGGCTGCCCGTCGTCGCCGCCGCCCTCGCCGACCTCGCCTCCGCTGCGCTCGAGGCGGCGCTCGCCGTCGCACGAGCCGACCTCGCCGACCACGGCCGCGGCGTCCGGCTCGCCGTGATCGGCATGGGCAAGACCGGCGGCCGCGAGCTCAACTACGTCTCCGACGTCGACGTCGTCTACGTGTGCGAGCCGGGCGAGCTGCCCGGCGGCGGCACCCTCGACGAGGAGACGGCGCTCGCCGTCGGCACCCGCCTGGCGACGCGCCTGCAACGCGTGTGCTCCGCGCCGTCCGCGGAGCCGGCCCTGTGGCCCGTCGACGCCGCGCTGCGACCCGAGGGCGCCCAGGGCCCCCTGGTGCGCACGCTCGCGAGCCACGTCGCGTACTACGAGCGGTGGGCCGAGACCTGGGAGTTCCAGGCGCTCCTCAAGGCGCGGCCGATCGCCGGCGACACGACCCTGGGCCGCGACTACCGCGCCGCGGTGGACCCGTTCATCTGGTCGGCCGTGCACCGCGAGCACTTCGTCGAGGACGCCCGCGCGATGCGGCGCCGCGTCGAGGCGCACGTGCCGGCCGCGGAGGCGGACCGGCAGATCAAGCTCGGCAAGGGCGGGCTGCGCGACGTCGAGTTCACCGTCCAGCTGCTCCAGCTGGTGCACGGCCGCGCCGACCCGCAGATCCGCTCGCCGCACACGCTGGCCGCGCTGGCGGCGCTCGCGGCCGGGGGGTACGTCGGGCGGGAGCACGCGGCCCGGATGGCGGTCTGCTACCGGTTCCTGCGGGCGCTGGAGCACCGGGTGCAGCTGTTCCGGCTGCGGCGCACGCACCTGCTGCCCACCGCCGAGGAAGACCTGCGCCGCCTCGCCCGGTCGCTGAACATGCGCTCCGAGGGCGCGGCGGGGCTGCTGGAGCGGTGGCGCGCGACGCGTCGCGAGGTGCGCGCCCTGCACGAGGAGGTCTTCTACCGGCCGTTGCTTCCGGCGTCGGCGCAGCTGTCCGACGCCGAGCTGTCGCTGTCGCCCGACGTGGCGCGCGAACGCTTCGCGGCCGTGGGGTATCGGGACCCGGACGGCGCGATGCGGCACGTGCTGGCGCTCACCTCCGGCACGTCGCGGCGGGCGGCGCTGCAGCGCCAGCTGCTGCCCGTGCTGCTGGGCTGGTTCGCGGAGGGTGCCGATCCCGACGCGGGCCTGCTGGCGTTCCGCAAGCTCTCCGAGGAGCTCGGCACCACGCCCTGGTACCTGCGTCTCCTGCGCGACTCCGAGAACGCCGCCTACCACCTCACCCAGCTCCTGGCATCGTCCACCTACCTCGCCGACGCGCTGGCGCGGTCGCCGGAGTCGGTGCGCTGGCTGGCGGACACCTCCGGCCTGGAGCCGCGGGGGCCGCAGCGGCTGGCCGCCGAGGTGGACGCGCTCCTCACGCGGGCCGACGAACCGCAGCCCGCGGCGCAACGGCTGCGCGCCCTGCGCCGCCGGGAGCTGGCCCGCACCGGTGCGGCGGAGGTGCTCGGGCTGCTGGAGCCCGTCGACGCCGCGGCGGCGATCTCCGACGCCGCCGACGTCGTGCTGGTCGGGGGCCTGCGGGTCGCCGAGCACACCGCCCGGGCGGAGCTCGGCCTGGGGGCCTCGCCCGACGCCAACCCGACGCGGCTCCTCGTCGTCGCGATGGGACGCCTGGGCGGGCGGGAGATGGGGTACGGATCTGACGCCGACGTGATGTTCGTGCACGACCCGCAACCCGACGCCGAGCCGAAGCTCGCCCAGGACTTCGCGGCACGGGTGGCCACGCGGCTGCGGGCGCTGCTGTCCGAGGTGGGGCCGGAGCCCGCGCTCCCCGTCGACGCAGACCTCCGGCCGGAGGGCCGGCAAGGGCCCCTGGTGCGCACCCTCGCGTCCTACGCGGAGTACTACGGTCGCTGGTCCAGCGTCTGGGAGGCGCAGGCGTTGCTGCGCGCGCGCCCCGTGGCGGGCGACGTCTCCGGCCCGGACGCCCTCGGGCCTCGGTTCGAGGCGATGGTCGACCCGCTGCGCTACCCGGACGGCGGGCTCGACGACGCCCGCCTGCGCGAGGTGCGGCGCATCAAGGCGCGCGTCGAGGCGGAGCGCCTGCCCCGCGGCGCCGACCCGGCGCGGCACCTCAAGCTCGGCCGGGGCGGGGTCGCCGACGTGGAGTGGACCGCGCAGCTGCTCCAGCTCCAGCACGCCGCGGCCGTGCCCGGTCTGCGCACCACCGGCACGGTGGCGGCCCTCGACGCGGCGGCGCAGGCCGGCCTGCTCGACATCGACGACGCGGCACAGCTGCGCGACGCCTGGGTGCTGGCCTCGCGCCTGCGGTCCGCCGTCGTGCTGTGGTCCGGACGCACCACCGGCACCCAGGTCGACCAGCTGCCGCACGACTCCCGGGACCTCACCGGAGTGGCCGGACTGCTCGGGGACGTCGGCACAGGTGGCGAGCTCGAAGAGCTGTACCTGCGCACCGCGCGGCGCGCCCGTGCCGTCGTGGAGCGCGTCTTCTACGGCGAGGTGTGACCTGCGCGCGCACCGGTCCGGACAGGGGACCTGTGGAGGTCCGCAGGTACGGCACGATAGGTCCATGAACCAGCCTTCGAAGCCGCCCGTGGGCGCATCGCCCGCCCGCCAGCACCGGGTGGGGGCGGCCGCGTGAGCGCCGGACTGCTCGGACTGCTCGACGACGTCGCCGCGATCGCGAAGCTCGCCGCCGCATCGTTGGACGACGTCGGAGCCGCGGCCGCGAAGGCGACGGCGAAGGCTGCGGGCGTCGTCGTCGACGACACGGCCGTGACGCCGCAGTACGTGCACGGCGTCGCCGCGAGCCGCGAGATCCCCATCGTCAAGAAGATCGCCTGGGGCTCGATCCGGAACAAGGTGTTCTACATCCTCCCGGTGGCGCTGATCCTCAGCCAGTGGGCTCCGTGGCTGCTCACGCCCATCCTCATGGTGGGTGGCACGTACCTCGCGTTCGAGGGTGCCGAGAAGATCTGGGGCCGCCTGCGCGGGCACGAGGGCCACGACGCACCCGCCGCGACCGTCGGGCCGGAGGCCGAGAAGACGCTCGTCGCTGGCGCCGTCCGCACCGACCTCATCCTGTCCGCCGAGATCATGGTGATCGCCCTCAACGAGGTGGCGCACGAGCCGTTCTTCTCCCGGCTCGTGATCCTGCTCGTCGTCGCGCTCGTGATCACCGTCGTGGTCTACGGCGTCGTCGGCCTCATCGTGAAGATGGACGACATGGGGCTCGCGCTCGCGGGCCGCGACTCCCGCACCAGCCAGCGGGTGGGCCGCGCACTGGTGGCGGGGATGCCCAAGGTCCTCGCCGTCATCTCCGTCGTGGGCACCGTGGCGATGCTGTGGGTGGGTGGTCACATCCTCCTGACCGGCACCGACGAGCTCGGCTGGCACGCGCCCTACGAGTTCGTCCACCACCTCGAGGAGGCCGTCGCGCACGCGGTGCCCGGCATCGGCGGGTTCCTCGGCTGGCTGGTCAACACGTTCTTCTCCGCCCTCGTCGGCGTCATCGTCGGGGCCGTCGTCGTCGCGGTGATGCACGTGCTGCCGTTCGGCAAGTCGCACGACGACGGGCACGACGAGGGGCACGACGCTGCGCCGGCGACGGACACCGAGCACGCCACGGGCCACGACGCGCCGGAGGGCGACGACCGGACCCGCTGAGGGTCATTCGGCGGACGCGAGGGTGAGCAGCCGGAGACGGTGCCCGGCGTACCAGGTCGCGGCGGCGAACCCGCCGACCACGAGGGCGAGCGCGAGGCCGGTGCCGACGTCGGACGCGACCAGGCCGGGTGGTGCGATCGACCCCGTCAACGACAGGGCCCACTGCTGCACGCTGAGGTTCCGCGCCCCGGGTACGAAGCTGCCCACGAGGCTCTCCCAGAGCAGGGCGTACACCAGGCCGATGATCACCGCGTGCCGGGTGAGGACCGACAGGAGCAGGAAGAGCACGGCGTACACCGCGCCGGCAGCGAGCGCCCCCAGGCCGAACGCGAGCGCGGCCCGCGGGCCGAGGCCGAGCACGAAGGTCGCGACGACGGTCGGCACCACAGCGAACGCGAGCACCGCCCCGAGCGCCACGGCGAGCTTGCTCTGGACGATCGTGTGCCGGGAGACCGGCTTCGCCAGCAGGTGCACGATCGAGCCGTCGTCGATCTCGGGGGCGATCGCGCCGGTGCCGACGACGAGGCCGAACAGCGGCAGGAACGTCCCGAAGGTCACGCCCTGGAGCAGGGTCGCCGCCTGGGCCTCGGTGACGGGGACCAGGACGCGCGCGAGGACGGCGATGCCGACCATGAGCAGGGCGAGGGCCGCGAGCAGCCACACGCGCCGGCCGCCCAGCATCCCGCGGGCGGTCAGGCGGACGACGGTGCCGTTCACGACGGGTCCCTCCGTGCAGTCGAGGTGGTGCGGGACGAGCTGTCCACGAGGTAGGAGAACACGCTCTCCAGCGACTCGTCGGCGGGAGCGACCTCGTACAGGCGGACACCGGCGTCGCGCGCGACGCGGGGCAGGAGCGCGGCGAACCGCAGGAACTCGCTCGCCTGCACCCGCAGCCCGCCGCCGTCGAGGCTGACCCCGGCGGTCGAGCCGTCGGCCACCAGGGCGGAGGCGAGCGTACGGTCGTCGCTCGAGGAGATGGTGTAGCGGTGGGGCCGGTCGGTCATGAGCCGGCGGATCTCGCGGTAGTCGCCGGACGCCGCGTGGCGGCCCGAGACGACGACCTCGATCTGGTGCGCCAGCTGCTCGACCTCCTCGAGGATGTGCGAGCTGAACAGCACGGTGCGGCCCTCGTCGCCCATGGTGCGCAGCAGCCCGATGAGGTGCAGGCGTTGCCGGGGGTCCATGCCGTTGAACGGCTCGTCCAGGAGCAGCACGGCCGGGTCGTGCACCAGCGCGGCGGCCATCTTCACGCGCTGCTTCATGCCTTTGGAGTACTCGCCCACCTTGCGGTCCTGGGCGTCCGCCATGTCGACGGTGACGAGGGCACGGTCGGTCGCCGCGCCCGGGTCGGGCAGGCCCTGCAGCTCGGCGCTCGCGCGCACGACCTGGTGGCCCGTGAGGAAGTCGTACGTCGCCTCCCGCTCGGTGACGATCCCGAGGGCGCGGTAGATCTCCTGGTTCTTCCAGGTGGGCACCCCGTCGAGCGTCACTGATCCGGCCGACGGCGGCAGGAAGCCGCCGAGCATGTGGATCAGTGTGGACTTGCCGGCGCCGTTGGGCCCGAGCAGTCCGGTGATGCCCGGGCCCACCGACATCGTGACGTCGTTGACGGCGACGACGTTGCCGAACCAGCGGGAGCAGGCGTCGATCCGCAGCGTGGCCATCAGAGCCGCACCCTCTGGTATCGGGCGGCGACCGCCGCGTAGCAGAGCGCGATCACCCCGAGGGTGACCGCGAGGAAGACGACGCCGGCGGCGCCGCCGGACGGCCCGGCCGGGGACGACGGCTCGGCGCCGAACGCCCAGACCTGGACGCCGTCCACGAGCGTCATCGGCGAGAACAGGCCGATCCACCCGGCGGTGGCCGGGTCGTCGGCGTCGAACGCCACCAGGGCCTGGAGGCTGGTGACGACGGCGTAGGTGAGAGCGAGGACGGTGACGATGGCGGCCACGCCGAACCCGCGGCGCGCCGTCCACGACGCGATGAGGACCGCGACGCCGGAGAGGATCGCCGCGAACAGGAGGGCGCCGACCAGCGCCTCGAGCAGGTCGACCGTCTGCCGGCCGGCGTCGAAGCCCGCGGCGAGCGCGCCGAGGTACATGACCAGCAGCGGCGCCGCGAGGAGGAGGAAGACCGCCGTCGCGACCGCCGAGAGCTTCGCGCGTGCGTAGTCCACCCGTTCCAGCGGCCGCGCAAGGTACAGCGGCAGGGTGTGGAACCGCAGGTCGAGGGACACGGCCTGCGGCGCGGCCACGGCAAGGAAGATGGCGACGGCGGCCTGCGTCACCATCGCGTATCGCGTGTACGGCAGCACCGGGCCGGTGATCGCTCCCTGGCCGGCCAGGACCACGGTGACGACGGCGATGATCACGGCCGGCAGCAGCATCAGGGTGACCAGGCCCATGGGCACGACCTTCGACCGCGGCGCGCGGCCCAGACCGAAGACGCCCCGCAGCGTGTGGCTGTAGAGCCCGAGGGTGATCCCGCGTCGGCCGAGCCGCGGGCCCTGGTACTCGCGGTAGCCGATGTCATGGATGACGCCGGCGGGCGGGTCAGACGGCGGCATCGTCAACCTCCTGGTCGAACACCTCGGAGATGTGGTGGCGGCGCGGCGTCAGCCGGACCAGCCCGTACCCGTGGTCCGCGACGACGTCACGGACCACGTCGTAGGTCGCGTCGCCGTCAAGCCCGACGAGGAGCAGCGCGCCCTCGCGCGAGACCCGTAGCCCGGCGGCCGTCAGCGCCGCCGCCGCGTCGTCGGCGTCCGCGGTCACCTCGACGGCGAGCTGCGCGCTGGCGCGGGTGAAGTCGGCGACGGTGGACGAGCGCAGCAGCACGCCCGCATCGACCACGACCACGTGATCGCAGATGCGTTCGAGCTCGCCGAGCAGGTGCGAGGTCACGAGCACGGAGATGCCGAACTCGTCGTAGATGCGGCGGACCAGGTCGAGCATCTCGTCGCGGCCGGCCGGGTCGAGGCCGTTGGTGGGCTCGTCGAGGAAGACGACGTCCGGGTCGTGCACCAGGGCCTGCGCGAGCTTCACGCGCTGCTTCATCCCGGTGGAGTACCCGCCGACCGGGCGATAGCGCTCCTCGTACAGCCCGACGTGCCGCAGCGTGTCCGCCGCGCGCTCGCGGGCTGCGTCCGCGGGGAGCCCTGACACGCGGGCGAGGTGGACCACGATCTCGGTGGCCGACACGTCGCTCGGCAGGCAGTCGTGCTCGGGCATGTACCCGACCCGCGAGCGGAGCGCGGCGCCGTCTGCGCGGATGTCGTGCCCGAGGACGGTCGCCGTGCCGGACGTCGGCGCGGCGAGGCCCAGGAGGATCTTGATCAGTGTCGACTTGCCCGCCCCGTTGGCGCCGACGAGGCCGGTGACGCCGTCCCCGACCTCGATCGACAGCCGGTCGAGCGCCGTGACCCGCGGGTACCGCTTGGTGAGCTCATCGGTGGTGATGACTGGCACGAGCCCGACCGTAGCCCCGCAGGTCAGCCGCGGGAACCCCTCGACGCCGCCGTTCAGGGGGAATTCAGGGTGAACCCTCACGTCCGCGGGCGGCTCGGGTGCGCCACCGGCCATTGTTCGAACGCATGTTCGAGACCCGGCTATCCTTGTGGCGTGGGACAGAGGGAGGGGCGGCCGAGCGGGCGGCCGTCGGGTGCGGTCGACCGCGTGCCGCTGCGCGACGCGGCCGAGGGCGCGCCGGGCAAGTCCCGCCAGGGTGCGCACGTCACGCGGCCGGACCGCGGCATCCCCGTGCGGGCGTGGATCACGTCACGTCAGTCCGGCGAGCAGCTCGTCGACGGCGAGGCGACCGCGTGGACGGACAGCCAGGTGCACGTGCGCTATGTGGACGGCCACGGCCGTGAGGGCTTCGTGTGGCTGTGGGCCGGCGCGGTCACGCGCCGTTGACGGGTCCGTCTTTTTGTTCGGCGATATACCTGCCTCCGAGCACAAGGACTGCTGCGGCCGTGGCAAAGCCGACACCTGTCAGCACCTTGCCGAGGAGCCCGTCGATGAACTTCTTGTTCTCAGTGTCCATGGCCGACTCGAGCTTGGCGATCTCCATGAGGCACTCGATGAGGTGGCGACGCTCCTCCGGAGTGGGGTCACCCTTGTCGAGCTGACCTCTGATGATGTCGCGCGTGTCCTGGAACGCTTGGTGGACCGCTTCCTGACTGTGCGTGTTGGCCTTGAGAGAGGACTCGTGCTCCCTCTCCAGCACGCTCAATGCGTCGAGCGCGAACGCTTTGAACTGCGGGAACTGCTCGATGACCCGAACGGCGACCTCGGTGTCCATGTCGGGCATCATCGCCGCGAAGCGCATCACCTTGTCCTTGGAGAGGTTGCGCCACGAGTCGAGGCCGAGCTCCTCCTTGATCGCGTCCTCGCTGTCGAACGTCACTCGTCGCCTCCTTCCCACCGGAGCCGTTTGCCCCATGTGTGCTGCGCACAGTATCCGGTTCGTGGCGAGCGCGAAGGGCCTTGACGATGGGCTTCACCCGTCGTGCCTCGGTGGGCGCAGGCGGCCGGGCGATCGCGGCAAGGACTGCTCACGGCGTTCGCGTCGAACCTGCGGGAGTCGCCGCCGAGGGGGTAGCGCGTTTCGCCCTCAACTGGCCCGGGGCGGCGATGGCATCCCGGTCCGTTCGTTTACTCGCTCTGTCGCGGAGCGTCGGGATGGCGCAGACTTGCGGCCGCAGCTCCACGGCGGCGTAGGCGGAGGTATCGAAGGTCTGGGCGGCGAGCCCCGTGGCCCGCGGACTCCCGGAACGTGACCTGGCCGGCGGCCGCGTCGAACCGCCCCAACCGGCACCAAACCGATCCTGGCGGACGGCCTGACGTGCGCTACATCCTCGGCATCGGGCGCCGTCCGCGCCCGTTGAACCGGATCGGCGTCCGGATCGGCGTCCGCGTGGGCGCTTCGACCGCGAGCGGATCAAGCCGTCGTCGTACGACGAGATCGACGAGTCGGCGGCCGGTAGCGACGAGTAGCCAATGTGCGAGTGAACGACCTCTGGCAGCGCCGACCGGGCGGCCACCCTGGAACTAAATCACCCGCTGTGGCGCCCGAAGACCCTGTTTCAACGATGTTGAGGCTACTATGCTCCGGGCAAAGATGTCCGGAGCAAGGGGTGTGTATCAACGTGGAGATCGGCGAACGGCTGGCGTCGTTGGCGACGAAGGTCGAGCAGCAGAAGGCGTCCATCGGCACAGAGGAAGCGACGAAGAACGCGTTCGTCATGCCCTTCATCTCGCTGGTCCTGGGGTACGACGTGTTTAACCCCAGCGAGGTGATCCCGGAGTTCACCGCTGACGTCGGGACGAAGAAGGGCGAGAAGATCGACTACGCCATCGTCAAGGATGGCGAGCTGCAGATGCTCATCGAGGCGAAGGCCGTCGGATCCCCGCTCAGCCTGAACCATGCCTCGCAGCTGTTCCGCTACTTCGCGACGACAAACGCACGCATCGCGATCCTGACCAACGGGCAGCACTTTCACTTCTTCACCGATCTCGACAAGCCCAACCGGATGGACGAGAAGCCGTTCCTCCAGCTGGACCTGCTCGACCTGGACGAGATGCTCATCCCGGAGGTGCAGAAGCTCACCAAGGACGCCTTCGACCTCGACTCGATCGTCAGCGCAGCCGAGGAGCTCAAGTACATCGGCGCGCTCAAGCGCGCCTTGGCCGCCCAGTTCCGCGAACCGGACGACGAGTGGATCAAGGCCCTGACGAACCAGGTCTACGACGGGTCGTTCACCCAGAGGGTCAAGGAGCAGTTCCGCGTCCTGGTCGCCAAGGCGATGAAGCAGTTCCTCGCCGACCAAGTCAACGACCGACTCAAGGCAGCGCTCGGGGGCCAGACCTACACCGACGCGACCGCGCCCTTGACGGGGACCGAGGCCGCCGTAGAGAGCGTCGCCGAGGCCAAGGCCGCCGACGACCGCGGCATCGAGACCACCCTCGAGGAGGTTGAGGGATACCAGATCGTGCGCGCCATTGCCTGCAGCGAGGTGACGCCGGTGCGAATTATCCACCGCGACACGAAGAGCTATATGGGCATCCTGCTCGACGACAACAACCGCAAGCCGATCGCCCGCCTGCACTTCAACACCGGTCAGAAGTATCTCGGGCTCTTCGACGAGGGCAAGGTCGAGACGCGTCACCCGATCAACTCGCTCGACGAGATCTACGAGCACGCCGCGCACATCCGGAAGACCGTGCACCACTACCTCTGACGGTCCTTGCCGTTAGCCGGTTCGTGCATCTGCGAACACGGCTCGTCGCTGGGCTAATCCGGGTCGCAGGATCGACTCGGGTGGCGTGCCCGTGGCGGGCGGGTGTCAGATCAGATGCCGAGACCGGGGCCGTGGTCGTGCCCTGAGGTATGTGGCTCGCCACGGTGGGCGCGGCCAGCCATGGTGCCGACTGGCGCCCGCGCGCGGCGTGCGTGCGGGCGCGGTGCCAGCGGTGTTCGCTCGAGTCCCAACGCGTCGAGCTCACGGTATGTCTTGCGGGCTTCGATGGTTATGCAGTCGTCGTCTGCGTCGTCGGCCAGGATCTGGGCCTAGGTCTGGGCGCCTCGACGTTGTCTTGGGGCGCCGCACCCTGCCCGCGACCCACGTGCGACACAACACGTGAGGGCATGCCTGCCTCGCCGGGGCGCTGACCTATCGCAGGCTCCGCCCTGGTCTACGGCTCGTCGCCGGCGAGCGATCGCTCAGACGAGTTCGAGATGCACTGGCGGTTGGTGCACCGCCGCACGGGTTCGGTGGAGTGGGTGGCGTTGTTCGCCAGGGAGGGCTGTCGGATCGGAACGAGCCGAACCGGGGCGCCGCACTGGCGGCACTGGGCATCGTTGGCCATGCCCTGGAAAGTACCCCCGATGCGGGCGCGTGGGCACGCGAACCGGCGAGCGTCGGGGGAGGCTGATTGCGTTGCCCGAGCGAAATTCACCCACATCCAGGGCAGGAGGGACCGTCTCCAGTCGAGGTGGACGCTGGAGGGATCGAATGGTGCTCGATCGAGACACCCAGCGCATCGTCAACGACGTCATGGCACGAACGGCGTCCCGGACGACACCATGGGACCGGTGTTAAGGCTTCCCGCCTGCCTCTGATGCCGCCATGATCCGTAATTCGACGTCGTCCGCAACGCATGCGAGAAGCGCGAGCTGTTCATCTGCGCACTCGCCAGCTGCCCGGATGCTCGCGACTGGCGGTTCCTGGACCAGGGCATAGGCCGGTCACGGCACCGAGTCGACCTTCGAGGAAGTGGACGCGGTCGCGGACCTCGCGCCCATCACCTGCTAGCCCTGGTGCACCGACGCCGACGGGTACTACAGCGTGCTGGCCTGCCCGCCGTCCATCGGCGCCGCTTCACGGTCGGCCGTCTTGAGGCCTGCGAAGGGGCCGTCGCCAAGGCGGGGCCGGCCATACCGCCCACCGTCCAACTCGACGTCGACGCCGTCGTCGCGCTGCGCCTCACCCCCGAGCAGGCCCGCGCGCCCGTCGAGGCGCTGGCATGGGCGGCGAGGGTGGTGGGAGGCGGCCTGAAGCCCCCTCCGACACCGCGCATCGATGTGCTCGTGATTTACTCAGCCAACGGGAAACGTCCCGCACCGGTGCGAACCGGTGCGGGACGTTTCTGGAGGTCACGGGCACTTCGACGCATCGCCGCAGGTCCCGGAATCGCGAAATCTAGATGTCGTAGGTCTGGGCGCTTCCCCAGGTCACGGCGTCGTGGCGGCCTCCGGGTACACATCCGGTACACGTGCCAGCGCGGCGTCCACGGCGTTCCGTGTCCGGTCGCTCGCGCTCGGCATGAGATGCGTGTAAGTCCGCAGCGTGAAGCCTGGGTCGGAGTGCCCCAGGTGCTCGGCAACCACCTTGATCGACTCGCCGGCGTCGAGCAGCACCGAGGCGTAGAAGTGCCTGAGGCTATGCATCCCGGTGTCCTGGCCGTCCTCGAGCTGCGCGGCATCCGCCGCCGCCTTCCAGTGGTACCCGTTGAAGTGGTTCCGGTTCAACGCCCCATGCTCCCTCGAGGTCACCACCAGAGCCACGGTCGCCGGCTCCCCATCAGGTCCGCCGGCACCGTTCCACGGCAGCGTGACGTCCACGGCGGGGAACGCGGCCAGGTGCAGTGCCAGCGCCTCGCGCACTGACGGTGGCAGCGGCACGTCCCGGACCTTCTCGCCCTTCGGCAGGGCGTACACGCGGCGGTTTCCGGCAAGGACCTTCACCTGGCGTCGAACGTGCACCTCGCCGCGGAGGAAGTCGACGTCGTCGGGGGAGAGGCCGAAGAGTTCGCCCTGTCGCAGCCCCAGGCCCGCGCCGAGCGTGACGAGGACCCGGTAGCGCTCCGCCATGGCACCGCGGGCGGCACCGACCTGGGCAGCGGTCCACGGCACGACCTTCCGGCGCTGAACCTTCCCTGGTCGGGACGACTTCGTCCTGGCGGCGTTCTTGGCGACCTTCTCGTCCTCCACGGCGGCCGCGAGGATCGACGACACGTTGGCGTGGATCGTCCGGGCGTACGACGGCGAGACCTTCAACCCGGCCAGCCATGCCTTGATCGTCGAGGGCTTGATCTGCCGGAGCTGCTTGGACCCGAGGACGGGGTAGACGTGCTTCGTGAGCCGCTGCGTCACGGCCTCGCGCGTTGAGGCGTTGAACGTCTGTATCGCCAGCCATGCCTCCGCGTGCGCCTTGAACGTCTCGCGGCCGGCGTCCGGTGCCAGGTACGCGCCACGACGCACGGACACCGTGACGTCGTCGAGGAACTCCTGGGCGTCGCGCTTCCGATCGAATGTCTTGGAGCGCTGCACGCCCTCGGGGTCCCTGTAGCGCGCCCGGTAGCGCGTCCGCCCATTGCGAGGGTCAACGTAGGTCTCTGGTGACGGCATCCTCGTCTCTTTCCTCGTGAAGCGAGTCTGCACGTACCCACTTTGCTAGTGCGCTGACCAGGTACTCCTTCTCAACGGGGCCGATGTCACTCCTGACCCAGAAGAGCCACGGTGTCCACGCCTGATAGTGGGCAGCGCGGTTGAGTACATCCTTGGGCGTGAGGTTGCGGATCTCGCTGTGAAGCTGAGCCATCGCCTCATGAAGGCCTCGCTGGCTGACGCGGGTCTGATCTAGCCAGCGCTCCATTGCGCCGGCGGCTGCGTCGACGTTCTCCACTTCCCGGACGACCCGCTGAACAACCGGGTCTCCTGGTTGAAGCATCTTCTCGACCGTCGTCTGAAGGATCGACGCGATGTCGAGCGCTTCCCCAAGCGTGATCTTCCGATCGCCCTTCAGGATCTTGAAGATCGTCGCCTGGTGGAACTTGTGTCCTCGGGCGCGCATGGCGTTGGCCAGCGAGTTCTGGGTCAGCCCGGCGTGCGGTCCGTTGCCAGCGTCGAGCGCCCGACGCAGCGACTCGACGAAGAGACCCTCCGCGAACTGCTGGCTGGTTCCGGTTGCTTCGTTCTCGGTCATGGACCCCATGGTGCTCCATTCCGGAGTGCTTGACAACTACGGACTGGTTCGGGAAGAGTCTGAAACGTAGTCATCCAGCACTACGGAGGGGAGTCAGGATGTCCGAGCTCATGTTCAAGGCAGAGGTGGCGGAGATGCTCCGCGTGTCGGAGGCGACGCTGACGGACTGGGTATACCGCGGCGAGGGGATCGGGGCGCTGAGCGTCAAGCTTGGCCGCCGACGGGTCTGGCGTCGAGCTGACGTCGAGAAGGCCCTGGACCAGATGTTCACCGACGCCGCGCGGAAGGCGTCCGCCTGAGATGTCCGAGGCGGAGCTCCTGGCATACGAGGCGGGCCTGATGGCCGGCATCGAGCTGGGGCGACGCCAAGCAGAGGGCGAGTACGAGGCCGTGTGGGCAGCGGCCCACGAGACAGCTCAGATGACGCTCCGGCTCATGGGTAGCGGGGCGCGAATCCTCGGAGAAGTCCGAGACGACACGACGGAGGCAGCGTGACGACGGAGGCACCGGACTACTTCGCGGCCGACACCTACGACGCCGAGGTTCCCGGTTCCCGGAACCAGTCGGGAACCACGGAACTGGCAGCGGTTCCCGGTTCCGCACCCCTAGGTAGGAACCCGGAACCGGACGCCGGACGCCCGCTCTACGGAGACGTCGCGGCCCTCCTGGCGGGTGGCATCCCTGCGCCACCTGAGCCGGCCGTGCTCGCGTGCTCTGACGACGTCGCGCTCTTCTACACGGGCCAGGTGAACCACGTGTTCGGGGACCCGGAGAGTGGCAAGACGTGGCTCTGCCTCGCGGCCGTCGCCTCCGAGCTCGCGGCAGGACGTCGAGCGGCCGTCGTCGACCTGGACCACAACGGCATGGCGGCCACCGTCTCCCGCCTGGTCGACCTGGGCGCGTCCAAGGAGGCGCTCGCGGACCCTGCCCGGTTCCGGTACGCCGAGCCCGAGGACAGGTGGCATCTGCTGGCGATCGTCTCGGACCTCGCCAGCTGGCGAGCGCACGTCATCGTCGTCGACTCCCTGGGCGAGCTCCTGCCGCTCTTCGGAGCGTCGTCCAACTCCCCGGACGACTACACCAAGGTCAACACCGCGACCCTGGTCCCGCTGGCCCGCTCCGGCGCGGCCGTCATCGTGATCGACCACCTCGCCAAGAACACCGACTCCCGCGCCATGGGTGCGACCGGCACCGCGGCCAAGAAGCGCTCCTTTGGCGGCGTGAGTCTTCGCGTCGCCGTCGTCGACCAGTTCGTGAAGGGACAGGGCGGCTCCGCGCGCGTCACGATCGCCAAGGATCGTCACGGGGGCCTCCGGGCCTACCGGCCCTCTGCGACCGGGAACAACGAGCCGTTGGCCGCCATGTTCCGTCTGCACCCTGACAGCCGGTACACCGTCAGCGCACCGACCGGGTCCGAGCCTGCCGAGTCCAACGTGATGGACGACGTCGCGGAGCTGCGGCAGATGGACCCGCCCCCATCGTCAGTCACGGACGTTGCCCAGCGCATGACGTGGCGGAGGCAGCGGGCGGCCGACGCCCTGCGAGAGTTCCGCCGCCTCGACCGCTCCACCTGCCCCGTGTGCCGCGAGCCGATGGACCCGGCCGCCGGCGACACGCACCCGACCTGCGAGGTGGCGGCATGACCGGCGACCTCTTCGCGGCATATATCCCCTCGAGCGGCGCGTGCCCCGACTGCGACGCGGACACCGAGCTCAAGCCCGACGCCGACGTGCCCGGCCTGGTCTACATGCTCGTGAGGCACGACGACACCTGCCCGCATTACCGGCGCATGAAGGCAGAGGGGAGCGCGTCGTGACCATGACCTCATGCCTCGTGTGCGGTGAGCCGTCCGACGGCTCCCGCTGCGACCAGCACCAGCTGCCAGCACGACCCAAGCGGTCAGCCACCAAGCGCGGCTACAACGCCAACTGGTCCAAGCTCTCCCAGCGAGCACGACGCCTGCAGCCGTTCTGCACCGACTGCGGGACCACCGAGGACCTCACCGGCGACCACTCCGGCATGGCCTGGGAGAGGTACAACGCCGGCCTGCCCATCCGCCTCGCTGACATCGACGTCGTCTGTAGATCCTGTAATGCCAAGCGAGGCCGAGCACGACCAGGGGAGGTACCCCCCACGGGTAGGTCTAAGGACCCCTGGGGTAAGGCAGACTTCGCGTCTCACTCCGGGTCTCACCCTGGCGGTGGGTCGTGAAGGCGGGTCCCAAGGCCCCGGTGACGGCCGAGGCGCTGGCGTTCGACGACCTTCCGGAGCCGCTGGACTGGCGGCGGATCGAGGCGTTCGCGGCGGAGTACCTGCGGGTGCCGAAGGGTGTCGGGGCCAAGGAGCCGTTCCGGCTGCGGAAGTGGCAGACGGACATCATCCGGGGCCTGTACCCGGCTCGTGGGCTGCGGCCGCGTCAGGGTCTGCTGAGCATCCCGCGCGGCAACGGCAAGACGGCCCTGGCCGCGGTGCTGGGCGTCTACGGGCTGTTCGCGGACGACGTCGAGTCGGCCCAGGTGCTCGTGGTCGCCTCCGACGAGCGGCAGGCGGGGCACGTGTTCAAGGCGGCCCAGCGCATGATCGAGCTGGACGACCGGCTGGCCGAGCAGGTGCAGATCTACCGGGACCGGATCGTGGTCCCGAACACCGGTTCCGAGCTGCGGCCCCTGCCGGCGGCCGTAGACGCGCTACAGGGCTGGGACCCGTCGCTCATGATCGTCGACGAGCTGCACGTGGTGACCGAGGACGTGTGGGAGGCCGTGACGTCCGCGGCCGGCAAGCGGGCCACGTCCCTGACCCTGGCGATCTCCACGCCGGCGGAGACGCCCGAGAGCATCATGTGGAAGCTCGTGGAGCACGGCCGCAAGGGTGACGACCCGTCGTTCTTCTTCAAGGAGTACGCGGCCCCGGACGGGTGCGCGCTGGACGACGAGGCGGCGTGGAAGGTCGCGAACCCGGCGCTGGGCGACTTCAAGTTCGTCGACGCGATGCGGGCCACCCGCCGCACCACGAGGGAGCCTGCGTTCCGGCGCTACCAGCTGGGGCAGTGGACGGGGCAGTCGGAGACGTGGCTCCCGTGGGGCGCGTGGGATGCGTGCGCGGCCGCGGAGCTCGAGGTGCCGGACGGGACCAAGGTGGCGCTGGCGTTCGACGGCTCGGCGTCGGGGGACTCCACGGCGCTGGTCGGCTGCACGGTCGGCCCGGATCCGCACCTGTTCGTCGTGGGCATCTGGTCCAACCCCGGTGACCGTGGCTGGCGGGTGCCGCGCTCCGACGTCGACAACGCCGTCCTGGCCGCGTTCGAGCGGTGGGACGTCGTCGAGCTCTCCGCGGACCCGTGGGGCTGGCGCTCGGAGATCGAGGCGTGGGCCAAGCGGCACGGCGAGAAGCGCGTCCTGGAGTGGAACACCGCGCACGCGGCGCGCATGGCCCCGGCGACCGACCGCGTCTACCAGGCCGTGCTGACCAAGACCCTGACGCACGACGGCGACCCCGTCTTCGCGTCCCACGTCGCCCACTGCGTCGCCAAGAGCACGCCCATGGGCGACCTCGTCAGCAAGGACAAGCGGGGCTCCCCGCGCAAGATCGACGCCGCGGTCGCGGCGATCGTGGCGCTCGACCGAGCGACCTGGCACACCAACCGACCCAGCAAGAGGCGCGCCGTCGCCTTCCGGAGGTAACCGTGAACGAGACCCTCAAGCAGCTCTCCGACAAGCTCGACACCACCTACCCGGCCCTGGTCCGCCTGGACGGGTACTGGCACGGCCAGCAGCCCGCCGCGTTCCTGGCCCCCGAGGCGCGCGAGGCGCTGGGGGAGCGGCTGCGGGCGCTGGCCGTGAACTTCCCCCGGCTGGCGGTGGAGTCCCTGGCCGAGCGGCTGCGGCTGACCGGCTTCCGGCTCGACGGCCCCGACTCCGAGCCCGACGCGGACCTGTGGCGCATCTGGCGGCGTGGCGGCCTCGAGGACGCATCGGCCCAGGCGCACACCGACGCCCTGGTCTACGGCAGGTCGTTCGTCATCGTGTGGGCCGACAAGGCGGGCCGCCCCGTCGTCACGGTCGAGTCCCCGCGTCAGGTGGCCGTCCTGCGCGACCCGGCGACCCGTGAGGTCACGGCCGCGCTCAAGCGGTGGACCGACGGCACGCGCGGTCACGCGGTGCTCTACGGCCCCGAGGCGATCCAGCGGTTCCGCTCCGAGGGGCAGGCCGACCCGTCCGCGATGCCGGCCACCGGCTGGGAGCTCGTGGAGACGATCCCCAACCCGCTGGGCGTCGTGCCCGTGGTCCCGATCGTGAACCGCGGCCGGCTGCTGGACGTCGACGGCGTCTCGGAGATGGCCGACGTGCTCGACCTGACCGACGCGCTCAACAAGCTCGTGGCCGACATGATGGTCACCTCCGAGCACTATGCCCGCCCGCGGCGCTGGGCGACCGGCCTCGAGATCGTGGAGGACGACCAGGGCAACCCGGTCAAGCCGTTCAGCGTGGCGATGGACGACATCTGGCAGTCGGAGGCCCCGGAGACCAAGTTCGGGGAGTTCAAGGCAGCCGGGCTGAACGGGTACACCGACGCCGCCGCGCTCATCACCCAGCAGATCGGAGCCCTGACCGGTCTCCCGCCGCACTACCTGGGCCTGAATGGCGACCAGCCCGCCAGCGCGGACGCGATCCGCTCGGCGGAGGCGTCGCTGGTGTCCCGCGCCTACGCGCTGCACCGCACGTTCGGCACCGCGTGGGCCGACGTCGCCCGGCTCGTGGTGGCTGTGCGCGACGGGGTCGACCCCACGACCCTGGACGTCGAGCCCGTGTGGGCCAGCCCGGAGACCCGCACCCCGGCCCAGGCCGCCGACGCGGCGGCCAAGCTCGTGGGCATCGGCGTGCCACTGTCGGTCGTGCTCGAGGACACCATGGGACTGAGCCCGGCCCAGGTGGAGCGGGTGCGCACCGCCCGGCGTGGGGACACGCTCGACGTCGCCGGCATCGACCTGGCACGGGTGGTCCAGTGACCTACACGGCCGAGCTCGAGGCACTCGCCTGGCGCTCCGAGGATGCCGTCGTGCGGATCTTCGAGGCGTGGCAGGCGGGCGAGCTCACGACCGACGAGGCCGTGCAGCTCATGGCCAACGTCGTGGCCGGGGCCAACGCGGCCGCGGTGAGCCTGGCGGACCTGTCCCTGGCCGCCACGCTCATGGTCACGCTGCGGACCCCGGTCGCGGCCCACGGGCTGACCGTCCACCCGTCGACGCCGGCCCGGCTCGACAAGGCCGCCCGGACCCTCCTGTCGATCGACGGCGTCACACCCGAGCGGGTCGCCCGCCTGGGGCGGGTGGAGCCCCTCGAGGCCGCCACCCGCGGCTACTCCGAAGCGATCCGGCAGGCACCCCAGGTGAGCGGCTGGCGTCGCGGGCTGGACGGCAACCCGTGCCAGCTGTGCACGTGGTGGTGGCGCGAGGGTCGCGTCTTCCGGGACGACCACCCGATGCCCCGGCACAAGGGCTGCACCTGCACCCAGATCCCCGTCGTCGACGAGGCGACGTGGAACCACCAGACCGAGCGGAACGCCAACGAGGCGGCCCGCAGCGCACGAAGGAGGAACGCCCCGCTATGGACGTGACCGAGCAGACCCAGACCCCCGAGCTCGAGCCCCAGGAGCCCGCCGAGGACGTCACCCCCGACGAGACCCCTCAGGCCCCCACCGAGCCCCAGGACGACGCCCAGGAGCCCGAGGACGACGCGGAGACCTTCCCCCGCGAGTACGTCGTCAAGCTCCGCAAGGAGGCCGCCGACGCCCGCGTGAAGGTCAAGGACCGTGACGCCCTGGCCGGCAGGCTCCACGACGCCCTCGTGGCCGCCACGGGCCGTCTCGCGGACCCGAGCGACCTGCCGTTCAACGAGGCCCACCTGGACGACCCCGAGGCGCTCGAGCGGGCGATTTCCGACCTCCTGTCTCGCAAGCCCCACCTGGCCAGCCGTAGGGTCACCGGAGACGTCGGACAGGGCGCATCGGGCGACGCTGGCGGCGTGAGCCTCGCCGGTCTGCTCCGGGCCGGGGCGAACTAGGAAGGGGTGTCCGATGACCAAGTTCGTCGTGAACGACGGCTTCTCTGAGCGTGTCGAGGTCGAGGCGGCCGACTACAACGAGGAAGGGTCCTTCGTTGTCTTCACCGCACCCGACCGCACCAAGGTGCTCGCGATGCCGACGGCTCGCGTCTACCGCGTCTCGGTGGCTGACTAGCCGTGGCCGGCGACAACGACCCGAGCGGTCTGCTCGACTGCGGACGCTGCCACGCAACGGTGAAGCGTTCGCTTCTCCAGAGCCACAACCACTGGCATGCGCGCGTTGAGGGCCTCGAGCCGCCCACCTCGAAATGGGGCTTCTGGGACGAGGACAAGCGCTGGAACCAGAACTCGCAAGAGTGGTGAGGGACACCCCCTAGGGGTATGGTGAAGGGGTCGGGCCAGGTGCCCGACCCCTTCGCTCGTGGTCCAGGCGACCAGGCGGGAACCATCCCACCTCACGCTTGGAGACCACCATGGCAGTCGACACCACCACCGCACCGGAGCTCACCACCGAGCAGGTGCAGTCCATCCTCGTGAAGCCGCTCGAGGCCGCGTCCACGTTCCTGGCCGCCGGCCCGCGCATCTTCGACACCCCCGGACGCCCCGTGCGCGTCCCGAAGCTCGGCGGCCCCACGGCCCCCGCGTTCGTCGCGGAGAACGCCCAGATCGGGGAGGTCTCGCCCACGTTCGACGAGATCGAGCTCCTGCCCTCGACGCTCAAGTCCGTGAAGACCATCACGCGCTACAGCAACGAGCTGGCCCGCCAGTCCGTCGTGGCCCTCGACGCGGCCCTACGGGACCGTCTCGTGACCGACGTCGCCACCACGCTCGACCGCGTGTTCTGGTCGGCCTCGACCGGCGCGTCCGGCACCGAACCCAAGGGCATCCGCGCCTACGCCGGGCAGACCACCGCGGCCACCGCCGGCGCGGTCACCCTGGACGACCTGCACGACGCCTGGGCGCTCGCCCTGGCGGCCAACGTCAACATGACCACCCTGCGGTGGGCCATGACGCCGGCCACGTTCTCGAGCCTGCGCAAGGTCAAGGACGGCCAGCAGCGCTACCAGCTGCAGCCCGACCCCACCGCCGACGGCGTGTTCCGCCTCCTGGGCGCTCCGGTCATCATCACCCCGCACCTGGCCGACGAGACCAACGGGGAGTCCATCATCCTGGCGGACTTCTCCCAGGTGGCCGTGGCCCGCGACCTGGCCCCGTCCGTGAAGGTGCTCACCGAGCGCTACGCGGACTATGACCAGCAGGCCCTCCGTGTGGTCGCCCGCTACGACGTCGCCCCGCTCAACGAGGACGCCGTCGTCGAGATCCCGGTCACCGCGAGCTGACCGTGGCTGCTCCCACGGCCGAGCAGGTCGCGGCCTACGTCGGCCAGGGCGAGGACACCACCGTCGTCGCCCTGGCCGGCGAGCACCTGCCCGTCGTGACCGCGTTCGTGCGGGCCTACGTGCGCGGCAACGGCTTCGACGAGCTCGGAGACCCCAACGTCGACCTGGGGCACGTCATCAAGTCCGCGTGCGCCCGTCTCGTGGTCAACCCGGAGCAGGCCCAGCGGTTCCAGGCCGGCGACTACTCGGAGACGCCCGCGGTGCTCAACGGCTTCACGCTGCCCGAGCTGGCGATCCTGCACCTGTACCGCAGGCGCACCGCATGATGCTCAAGGACCGGGTCACGATCGTCCGTCGCAGCGACACTCCCGTCACGGACCCCGACACCGGCGACGTGTACTACCCGGAGACCCCGGTAGGCACCTTCCGGTGCCAGCCCACCCAGGGCACCACCGGCCTGTCCGACCTCGGCGGCTCCCTCGTCCTCGTGCGGGAGTTCCGCCTCATCCTGGACCCCCGCGAGACCACGACCGGGGACGTCTACGAGCACCAGGAGGGCGACATCTTCCAGCTCCACGGCACCGACTACGGCGCGAGCGGGACAGCCGTCCCGGCCTACCGCGGTGCCCGCCTGCACCACCTGACCGTCCCCCTGGCCAGAGCAGGGGGATAGCGCGTCAACGTCACCCCGCCCTGGTCCTTTCCGGGGCTGCGGGATCGATGGTCGGTCAGGGCGATCCTTGTCACCCGGTGACCCGGCCAGCGCGCACAGCGGTTCCCGGTTCCCACCTAAGGGTCGGGAACCGGGAACCGCTACAACACCGAGGCCCCGCCGCCCATGAAGGGTGACGGGGCCTCGGTACACATCCGGTACACATGGCAGCCAACTTCGAGCGCCTGGTGCCCGGTGACTTCCGGAAGGTGAACGGCCAGGTCAGGCTATGTTTCCGGAACTAGTCCGAACCTGCCGGAGGCAGCCGTTCTACCGATTCTCAGATGTCGTAGTAGAGCTCGAACTCGTGCGGGTGCGGGCGCAGACGGATCGGGTCGATCTCGTTGGCGCGCTTGTAGTCGATCCAGGTGGCGATGAGGTCCTCGGAGAAGACGTCGCCCTGCGTGAGGAACTCGTGGTCGCGCTCGAGGTTGTCGAGAGCCTCCTCGAGGGACGCGGGGACCTGGGCGATCTGCGCGTGCTCCTCGGGGGGCAGCTCGTACAGGTCCTTGTCGATGGGCGCCGGCGGCTCGATGCGGTTCTTGATGCCGTCGATGCCCGCGAGCAGCTGGGCCGCGAACGCGAGGTACGGGTTGGCCGTCGGGTCCGGCACGCGGAACTCGACGCGCTTCGCCTTCGGCGACGAGCCGGTGACGGGGATGCGGATGCACGCGGAACGGTTGCGGGCCGAGTACACCAGGTTGACGGGGGCCTCGTAGCCCGGCACCAGGCGGCGGTAGGAGTTCACCGACGGGTTGGTGAAGGCGAGCAGCGACGGCGCGTGCTTGAGCAGGCCGCCGATGTACCAGCGGGCCGTGTCGGACAGGCCGCCGTAGCCCTTCTCGTCGTAGAACAGCGGCTCGCCGTTCAGCCACAGGGACTGGTGGGAGTGCATGCCCGAGCCGTTGTCGCCGAAGATCGGCTTCGGCATGAAGGTGACGGTCTTGCCGTGCTGCCAGGCGACGTTCTTGATGACGTACTTGAACTTCATCAGGTCGTCGGCCGAGTGCAGCAGCGTGTTGAACCGGTAGTTGATCTCCTGCTGGCCGGCGGTGCCCACCTCGTGGTGCGCGCGCTCGACGTCGAGGCCGACCTCGGCCAGGACCGCGCACATCTCGTCGCGCAGGTCGGCGAACTGGTCGTTGGGGGAGACGGGGAAGTAGCCGCCCTTGTACCGGGTCTTGTACCCGAGGTTGCCGCCCTCCTCCTCGCGACCCGTGTTCCACGCCGCCTCGACCGAGTCGAGGTGGTAGTAGCTCTCGTGCTGGTTCGTCGAGAACCGGACGTCGTCGAAGATGTAGAACTCGGCCTCGGGGGCGAAGAACGCCGTGTCCGCGATGCCGGTCGACTTGAGGTACGCCTCCGCCTTCGCGGCGATCGTGCGCGGGTCACGGGCGTACGGCTCGTCCGTGAACGGGTCGACGATCGAGAAGTTCACGATGAGCGTCTTGCGCTTGCGGAACGGGTCCAGGTACGCCGTCGTGACGTCCGGGACCAGCTTCATGTCCGACTCGTGGATCGCCTGGAAGCCGCGGATCGACGACCCGTCGAACATGAGGCCCTCGGTGAAGGAGTCCTCCGAGAACTGCTCCACGGGGATGTTGAAGTGCTGCATCACGCCCGGCAGGTCGATGAACCGGACGTCGATGAACTCCACCCCCTCGCGACGGGTGAAGGCGATGGCCTCCTCGGCGTTCGTGAACATGCATGCGCTCCTTGCGTGGATGGTGCCGTCCGCATGGTGCCGCCGGACGGTTCCGAAGGATGGGGCGCGGCCAGCTCACGCTCGCCGCTCGGCGTCCACGACGGTATGGCGGCGGCGTTTCTCCGGCATGGCGCTTTTGTTTCGAACAGGTTACGGGGGACGCCTCCGGGCCGCCGCGTAGCCTTGAGCCATGGCATCGCGGGAGGACATGGGGTCGTGGCTCGAGGGCGGACGGCGGGACGACGCGCCGGACGCGGCAGGGCGGCTGGGACTGCCGGAGTCCGGTCCCGGGTCCCAGGCCCGGCTCGGCCGCCGCGTCGTGGCGCTCGTCGTCGACTGGGCGGTGGCGACGCTCATCGCGTACCTGGTGACGACGCCGGCGTCGTTCGCCGAGCTGAACTCGTGGGCCACCCTGCTGGTGTTCGCGCTGGAGAACGTCCTCCTGGTCGGCACCGTCGGGTTCACCATCGGTCATCGCCTGCTGGGCATGCAGGTGCGCGTGCCCGGTGCGCCGCAGGGGATGGCGCCCGGGTTCGCCCGCGGCGCGGTCCGCACGGTGCTGCTGTGCCTCGTCATCCCCGCCGTCGTGTGGGACCGCGACGGCCGCGGCCTGCACGACCGCGCCGCCGGCACGGTCCTCGTCCGGCGCTGAGGCCCGCCGCCGGCCCCCACGACCCGCGCTGAGGAAAGACGTCGGGCCGGGTCGCGCGGGGCGGCCCCGGC
>NZ_JBSHCR010000005.1:46252-114748 GCF_053615895.1 Isoptericola sp. NPDC055881 | reverse complement strand
CCGAGCGCCGCGCCCCCCGGGCGGGGGCGCCCGCGACCCCCTGGGGGCCCGACGCCGTCTAGGTCCCCCCCCCACGTCGCCTCAGGTGGGCACCTCGACGGGGCGGGCGACGGCGGCGAGCGAGCGGCGCGCGGACGGCACGGCCAGCACGACGGCGACGAACGCGGCGAGCAGCGTGCCGGCGACGACCAGCAGCACCTGCACCGAGTACCGGTCGGCGAGCGGGCCGAAGACGACCATGCTCAGCGGCATCGCCACGGTCATGACGATGCCGACGAAACCGAAGACGCGGCCCTGCATCTCGGGCTCCACGGTCTCCTGCAGGATGGCCATGCTCGGTGCGGACATCAGCGTGAACGAGACACCGACCAGCAGGCCCAGCGAGTAGAACACCCACATGTTCGTCGACAGGCCGAGCCCGACGGTGCACACCCCCGCGGAGAACGTCGTCCCGACGACGAGCGCCACCCGGTTCGTGACCCGCGTGCCGACCAGCGCCATCGCGAGCCCGCCGGCGAGCATGCCTGCCGCCCAGAAGACCTCGTTCGTGGTGAGCTTCCACACCTCGTCGCCGAAGGTGCGGGTCACCATGAGCGGGGTGAGGTACGACGGCGCGCCGATGAGCACCATCGTCGTGGCGAAGATCGTCATGAGCCACCGGACGGCCGCGTGGCCACGGACGTACCGGACCCCGGCCGCCAGGTCCCCGAAGTAGGTGGGCCGCTCGACGGCGCCGCCCTCCCCTGCGGCAGCAGCCTCGTCGTGCCGCACCAGGCGCGGCACCCGGACCAGGAGGAGCAACCCCACCCCGACGAGGGCGGTGACCACGTCGACCAGGAAGACGGCCACGATGTCGAAGCTCGCGTAGATCGCGGCGGCCAGCACCGGGGCGAGCAGCATCATGCCGGACTGGACGGACTGGTTGATCCCGTTGATGCGCAGGAGCTGCGCGGCGGGCACGATCTGCGGCACCATCGCGTTCACCGCGGGCGTCTGGATCCCGGCGAAGGTGGAGCGGACCGCGAGCGCCACGTAGATGACCCACAGGTCGTCGACGCCGGAGAGCATGAGCAGCGCCAGGCCCAGGGTGATCGTCGCGATGGCGGTGTCCGCACCGATGATCAGGAGCTTGCGGGAGTGCCGGTCGGCCCACACACCCCCGAAGACGGACACGAACGCCTGCGGGAGCATCCCGAACACGATGCTGAGCATCAGCACCGACCCGGACCGCGTGACGATCGTGAGGTGCCACATCACGGCGAACTGCACGAGCATCGACCCGAGCAGCGAGACCGTCTGCCCGGCGAGGAAGATCGTGACGTCGCGCTTCCAGCCGGGCCGGTCGTCGGCGTCGGGCAGCGTGCCCGGACGGTCGTCGGGCATGGTGGTCACCTGGTCGTCCGCCTTGTCGTCCTCCATGGGTCAGGAAGACCGGCCGTACGCGCGGGAGTCATCGGCGCGGTCGTCGCTCACCGGTCCATCCTCGCCTGTAGCCTGGCGGCGTGCCCAGCCCGTTCCCCCCGCGCGAGACCCTCCACCGGCATGCCGGGGACGGCTGGGTGGCGTGCGGGGACCACCGGCACTGGGGCCTGTACGGCGCGGCGGGGCTGCTGCTCGCGCGGCGGGCGCCGCGCGGCGACGTGACCGACGTGGTGCTGCAGCATCGCGCCCCCTGGTCGGACCAGGGCGGCACGTGGGCGGTCCCCGGTGGCGCCCTGGCCCCGGACGAGACGCCGCTGGACGGGGCCTTACGCGAGAGCCTCGAGGAGGCCGCCGTGCCGCCGCGCGCGGTGCACGTCCTGGGCACGCACGTCCTCGACCACGGTCCGTGGGCCTACACGACCGTCCTCGCGGACGTCGCGCCCGGGGCCGACGTCGCGCCGGCGCCCGCGGACCCGGAGAGCCTCGACGTGCGCTGGGTCGCCGTCGACGACGTCGCGACGCTGCCCCTGCTGCCGGCGTTCGCCGCCGCGTGGCCGGCGCTGCTGGCGCGGCTCGACGCCCGCGCCTGAGCGCCGGGGTCAGGCGCTGAGGCCCTCCCCCGACTGACCGTGCAGCACGCGCGCCGCCTCCGCGATCGAGCCCGACAGGGACGGGTACACGGTGAACGCGTCGGCGACGTCGTCCACGGTCAGCCGGTGCGCGACGGCGAGCGTGATGGGGAAGATCAGCTCGCTGGCCCGCGGCGCCACCACGACGCCGCCCAGCACGACGCCCGCGTCGGGGTGGGCGAAGAGCTTCACGAACCCGTCGCGCATGCCGAGCATCTTGGCGCGCGGGTTGCGGGCCAGCGGCAGGGTCGTGGTGACGTAGCGGTGGCCGCGCTCGCGCAGCTTCTCCTCGCTGAACCCGACGGTGGCGATCTCGGGCCCCGTGAAGATGTTGGCCGCGACCCGCCCCAGCTTGAGGGGCGCGACGGCGTCGCCGAGGGCGTGCGACATCGCGATGCGCCCCTGCATGGCGGCCACGGACGCGAGCGGCAGGACGCCCGTGCAGTCGCCCGCGGCGTACACGCCGGGCACGGAGGTGCGCGACACCCGGTCCACCTCGACGTGGCCGCTCGCTGACAGGCGCACCCCTGCCTCCTCGAGCCCGAGGCCCGCCGTGGAGGGGACGGCGCCGACGGCGATGAGGACGTGCGACCCCTCGACGACCCGGCCGTCGGAGAGCGTGACGGCGACGCCGTCGGCGGTGCGCTCGGCGGAGGCGGCACGGGAGCGGGACATGACGGTCATGCCGCGGGAGCGGAAGACCCCCTCGAGCAGCTCGGCCGCGTCCATGTCCTCGCCGGGCAGGACCCGGTCGCGCGAGGAGACGAGCACGACCTGGGAGCCGAGCGTCTGGTAGGCGCCCGCGAACTCGGCGCCGGTGACCCCGGAGCCGACCACGATCAGCCGCTCGGGCAGCTCGGTGAGCCGGTACAGCTGGGTCCACGTGAGGATCCGCTCCCCGTCGGGGACGGCGGTGGGCAGCGTGCGCGGCGTCGCGCCGACGGCGAGCAGCACGGTGTCGGCGTCGAGCGTCGTCGTCGCCGCGGTGCCCTCGGGGTGCTCGACGACGACGCGTGACGGCCCGTCGAGCCGCCCGGTGCCGGCGACGATCTCGACGCCCTCGCGCTCGAGCCGGGCGTGGATGTCGCGGGACTGCGCGTCGGCGAGGGCGAGCACCCGGGCGTTGACGGCCTTGAGGTCGACGTGGTCGCGCCGCTCGCCCGCCGGCGTCTCGCCGCGGACGCCGAGCTCGGCGCCCTGCTCCGCGGTGGTGAACCACTCGGCGGTGGCGATGAGCGTCTTGGACGGCACCACGTCGGTCAGCACGGCGGCGCCGCCGAGGCCCTGGCGCTCGACGACCGTGACGCGGGCCCCGAGCCGGCGGGCCACGAGGGCGGCCTCGTAGCCGCCCGGGCCGCCGCCGACCACGACCACGTGGGGAGCGCGAGGGTCGGTCTCGGGGACGCCGGGGGTGGGGGCGATCGACGAGGCCGGGGTGTCCGGGATGATGTCCGGGGTGGTGTCCGGGGAAGGGGTGTTCACGGAGGGCACGGGTGCCATTGTGTCAGGCTGCGGGGCCACCTGCGCCGACGCGGCGCGGCGCCCCCGCGCGGACTACCCTCGGGACCATGAGCACCACGAGCCGCAGCGTCGGGGACCTCGACGACCCGACCACCGACCCGTTCGACGTCGCCCGTGCGGCGGCCGACCACATCGCCGAGGTGACGGGGGTGCCGGGCCACGACGTCGCCCTGGTGCTCGGCTCCGGCTGGGGCGGCGCCGCAGAGCTGATCGGCGACGTCGTCGCCGAGGTCCCGACGCACGAGATCCCCGGCTTCTCCCGGCCGGCCGTCGCCGGCCACGCGGCCACCACCCGGTCCGTGCGGGTGGAGCGTCCCGACGGCTCGGTGCGGCACGCGCTCGTCATCGGCGGGCGCACGCACCTGTACGAGGGCAAGGGCGTGCGCCGCGTCGCGCACGGGGTGCGCACCGCCGCCGCCACCGGCTGCGAGACCGTCGTCCTCACCAACGGCTGCGGCGGGCTGCACATGGCGTGGCGGCCCGGGCAGCCGGTGCTGATCCGGGACCACATCAACCTCACGGGCACCTCGACCCTCGAGGGCGCGACGTTCGTCGACCTCACCGACCTGTACTCCCCGCGGCTGCGGGAGGTCGCCCGGTCCGTCGACCCGGAGCTGCCCGAGGGCGTCTACGCCCAGTTCCACGGCCCGCACTACGAGACCCCGGCCGAGGTCAAGATGGCCGGGCTCCTGGGCGCCGACCTCGTCGGCATGTCGACGACACTGGAGGCCATCGCCGCGCGGCACGCCGGCATGGAGGTCCTCGGCGTCTCCCTCGTGACGAACCTCGCGGCAGGCATCAGCCCGCAGCCGCTGTCGCACGAGGAGGTGCTGGAGGCCGGCCGGGCCGCCGGCCCCCGCATCAGCGAGCTGCTCGCCCGCATCGTCACCGCGATGTGACCGCCACGTGACCGCACATGTGACCGCGATCTGACTCCGTCCACCGACTGCGCACCGACCGAGGGGGACCCGCCATGAGCCTGGACACCGACGACCCGGCCTTCGAGCCGGCTGCGAGGGCGCTCGACCTGTCCGCGCTGCTCGACGCGGTGGAGCGCTGGATCCGCTACGACGTCGACGACGACGACAAGGCGGAGCTGTCGCGGCTCGCCGAGCAGACGTCGTCGCCGCGCGCGAGCACCCGTGAGCAAGCCGTCGCGCTGCTGCGGGACCGTTTCGCGGGCTCGCTCCAGTTCGGCACGGCCGGGCTGCGCGGCGCGATGGCGCCGGGGCCGAACCGGATGAACCGCGCCGTCGTCACGACGGCGGCGGCCGGCCTCGGCGCGTACCTGACGTCGTCGCTGGGCCCGGGCGTCGCGCCACGCGTGGTGGTCGGGTACGACGCGCGCGACCGGTCCTCCGTGTTCGCGACGGACACGGCGGCCGTGCTCACCGCGGCGGGAGCCGAGGTCCTGCTGCTGCCCGCCGCCCTGCCGACGCCGGTCCTGGCGTTCGCGGTGCGGCACCTGGACGCCGACGCGGGGGTCATGGTCACCGCGAGCCACAACCCGGCGCAGGACAACGGGTACAAGGTCTACCTCGGCGGGCGGGTCGTGACCGACGCCGGCCAGGGCGCGCAGATCGTGCCACCGCACGACGCGCGCATCGCCGAGCGCATCGCGGCGGCGGGCCCCGCGTCGGGCGTGCCGCGCGTGGAGACCGGCTGGACGGTCCTCGGCCGGGAGGTCGTCGACGCGTACCTGGCCTCCGTGCACGCCCTCGCCGACCGGGTCGGCACCTCCACGGGGCCGGCCGAGCGCGCGGCGCTGCGCATCGTCACCACGTCGCTGCACGGGGTGGGCGGGCGGGTGCTCGCGCGGGTGCTCGCCGACGCCGGGTTCACCCAGGTGACCCCGGTCGAGGAGCAGCTCCACCCGGACCCGGCCTTCCCCACCGTGCGGTTCCCGAACCCGGAGGAGCCCGGCGCGATCGACATGGCGGTCGCCCTCGCCGAGGCGCACGCCGACCTGGTGATCGCGAACGACCCCGACGCCGACCGGTGCGCCGTCGCCGTCTACGACCCGACGGTCGGCACGCACCAGGGCGCCGAGACCGCCCGCTCGCAGGGCTGGCGCATGCTGCACGGCGACGAGGTCGGAGCCCTCCTCGGCCGCGAGGCGGTCCGCCGCATGGCGCGGGGCGACGTGCCCGCACCGGCGGGCTCCACGGGCCCGGTCGTGGCCTGCTCGGTGGTGTCCTCGCGGGTGCTGTCGTCGATCGCGGTGCGGTACGGCGTCGGGCACGCGACCACCCTCACCGGCTTCAAGTGGATCTCGCGGACCCCGGGGCTGGTCTTCGGCTACGAGGAGGCGCTGGGTTACTGCGTCGACCCGGCGCACGTGCGCGACAAGGACGGCCTGAGCACCGCGGTGCTGATCGCGCTGCTCGCCGCGCGGCTCAAGGCGGAGGGGCGCACGCTCGTCGACGCGCTGGACGACGTCGCGCGCGAGAACGGGCTGTTCGTCACGGACCAGCTCTCCCTGCGGTTCGACGACCTGTCCCGGATCCCGGAGACGATGTCGCGGCTGCGCACGGCACCGCCGCGCACCCTCGCGGGGGCGGGCGTCGCCCAGGTGCTCGACCTCGGCGACGGCATCGACGGCCTGCCGCCCACCGACGGCGTGGTGCTGCTGGGGGCCGACGACACGCGCGTCGTCGTGCGGCCCAGCGGGACCGAGCCGAAGGTGAAGTGCTACCTCGAGGTCGTCGAGCCGGTGGCGCCGGACGCCTCCGCGCTCGACGTCGGTCAGCTGCGCGTCGCGGCGCACAAGAAGCTCGACCGGATCAAGGCCGAGCTGCGGACGGCGCTGGGGGTCTGACCTCGGGCACCTGACCGGCGCGCGTCAACCGACCAGGGCGGCGTCGTCCTGCTCGACGGCGGCGTTCCAGTCGCGCTTGCGCGCCCGCCACTCCTCGTCGTCGCTCCCGCGGCGCCAGTAGCCGGAGGCCGAGAGCAGCTCGCGCGGGACGCCGAGCTCCGTGCGCACCCAGCGGCGCAGGTCACGCACGCAGTCGGCCTCGCCGTGCAGGAAGACGTGCGGCACACCTGGGGGGAACGAGCCGGCGGCGGCGCGCGTGGCGGCGGCGAGGTCCCCGTCGCCCGCGGAGCGGTGCACCCAGGTGACGGTGAGGTCGGCGGCGGTGTCCAGGGGCAGCTCGTCCTCGCGTCCGGGCACCTCGACGACGGCGTGCGCGACCGCCCCGGCAGGCAGCGACTCGAGCGCGGCGGCGATCGCCGGCAGGGCCGAGTCGTCGCCGACGAGCAGGTGCCACGGCGCGCCGAGGTCGGGCGCGTAGCCGCCGCCCGGCCCCAGGAACGTCACCGGCTCCCCCGGGCCGACCCGGGTGGCCCAGGGACCGCCCACGCCCGCGTCGCCGTGCACCACGAGGTCGAGGTCCCACTCGGCCCCTGCGGCCGTGTCCCGCACGGCCCGCACCGTGTAGGCGCGCAGCAGCGGCCGCCCGTCCGCGAGCTCGCCGAGCACCAGCTTCACGTAGCTGTCGGTGTGGCCGGTGGGGTCGAGCGCGCCGAGCTCGGGGCCCGTGATCGTGACGCGCACCAGGTGCGGGGTGAGGCGACGCACGGCCGAGACGGTGGCGTGCCGCGGGGTGCGCTTGCGGGCCGGCGGTCCGGCGGGGGGCTCAGGCTGCGTGTCAGACATGGTGAGGTGAGCCTAACTTCCTCGGGATGGACGGACGTTGTGACCTCGGTCACGCGTGGCGCGGCGGTCGCCGGGCCTGCTCCGGAGGGTCAGGCGCGCGCGAACCGTCGGGCGGCAGCCGCGGCGAGGCCTGCGACCAGCGCCAGCACGACGACCGCCGCCGTCGGCGCCCCGCCCGGCCCGGCGCGGTGCAGGAGCCACGCCACGGCGACGACGACGAGCCATCCCCGCAGGTACCAGGCGCCCAGCACGAGCATCGACATGTCGCCGTTCGGGGTCATCATCGGTGTGAAGAGCCCCGGTGGGGCCGCCGTGGCGCCCGCGACCCACGCGCGGACCGCGAGGACCGTCCCGGCCACGAGCACCACGGGGAGCGCCACGTCCGCTCCCGCTGCGGCCGTCGCCGCCCCGGCGACGAGCAGCGCCAGCACCGCCGGGACCACCAGGTGCCCGGCGACCGCACGCCCCACCGAGCCCGGCAGGAGAGCACCCGGCTGCGGCTGCGCGGCGAAGGCGTGCAGGCCGTCGGCCCAGGTCCGCGCCGCGCCGTACAGCGCCGCCGCGCCCGCGACCGCCGCCAGCGCGGGCCCACCGTCCGCGCCGACCCGGACGAGCACCGCGCCGACCGTCCCCACCACCAGCGAGGCGACCAGGGCCCCGGGGCGGCGGCGCAGGCCGAGGAGGTCGCGGGCCACCAGCGGCGCGCGGAGCAGCAGCCGTCGCGGGAGCCCGGCCCTGCGGCCGGCGTACGTCCGCGGTCCGAGCACGTCCGCCAGAGCGCCGGACTCCCCGCCCACCAGACCTCGACCGGCCGTGACCGTGCGCGTCTGGCCCGCGGCGGCGCGGTCGACGTCGAGCCGGTCCGGGAGGACCCCCGCGACCCACCCCGCGCACGCCAGGCCCAGGGCGCCGACCGCCACCGCCGTCACGACAGCCGGCGTCGTCACGGGGTCGAGGCCGCCGCCGAGCAGCCCGCCGAGCAGCCCGCCGCGCGACGCGGCAACCGACACCCCGGCGGCGCCGAGCACGAGCAGCACGGCCGTGGCCACCACCGCGGCGCGGCGCCGGGTCGTCTGTGCGGCCACCGCCACGGCCAGCGGGACCTGGGCCAGCGCGGCTCCGGCGCCCGCCCAGGCGGCCAGCGGCAGGCCCGCCTGGGCGTCGACCTCCCCGGGCGCCAGGCCCACCGCCGCGGCCGTCGCGGCGAACGCCCCCGTCCCCGCCGCTGCGAGCACGAGCAGGACCGCGCGCCGCCCCAGCACCTGGCGCGGACGGAACTGGCCGCCCAGGGCGAAGGTCGCCTCCGCCGGGGTGGTCCAGAGCGGCCCGCCGGCACGGGCCACGGCCAGCCCGGCGGCTGCCGCGACGCCCAGGACGAGGACCACGGTCGCGGCGACGACGCCACCCACCACGACGCCCGACGGGGCCGGCCGGCCACCTGCCTGCGCGGCAGCCACGGCCTGCGCGAGCGCGGACCAGAGGATCGGCCCGTAGACGAGCGCGAGGAGCACCACGCCGTACGCGAGGTAGACCCGGTCGTGGGGGTCCGCGCCGCTCTCGGCGGCGCGCGCCAGGAGCGCCCGGCGGCGCAGCCCGGCCACCCACCGGCTCCAGCGGCGGTACGGCACGCGCGAGCCGTCGTCGACGTGGCCCGCGTGGGCGTCGCTCACGCCGGCCGTCACCGCGGAGCCGGGGCGGCGAGCTCGACCTCGCGCCCCCGGGACGCGAGGTCCGCCCGCAGGTCCGGGTCGTGGGTCGCCACGAGCAGCGCCCGGCCCGCGTCGAGCGCGCCCGCCAGGAGGCGGCGGGCGACGGCGCGCCAGCGGGCGTCGAGGCGCTGCTCCGGCTCGTCCAGCAGCACGAGGCGCGCCGGCCGGTACAGCGTCGTCACCAGGGCGAACAGCTGACCCTCCCCGGACGACAGCTCGCCCGGGAGCTGGTCGCGCACACGGTCGAGCTCCGCGGCGGCGAGCGCCGTCTCGACGTCCGGACCGGGGTGCCGGCCCGCCCACGCGGACGCCACGAGGCGCAGGTGCTCGGCCACCGTGAGGTCGGGGTAGGCGGACAGGCCGCCCAGCAGCGCAGCGACGTCCTCCCGCCTGCGCAGCCGGGCCTCCCCGGCGGCCAGGCCCAGCACCCGGACGCGGCCCGTGGTCGGCTCGTCCTTGCCGGCGACGAGGCGCAGCAGGGTCGACTTCCCGCTGCCGTTCGGTCCGACGACCGCGGCCGCCTCCCCCGCGCCCAGGGTCAGCGACGTCGGCCCGAGCACCTGCACGGTGCCGTGCGTGCGCGTCGCGCCGTCGACCTCGACGAGCGGCTCAGTACCCACTGCCGCCGTCGGTCGGCGCGGCGCCCGAGAACCCGGCGAGCACGCCGGCGGTCCCCGAGAGCCCGAGCCGCGTAGCACCGGCGGCGACCATCGCGAGCGCGTCGTCGAGCGTGCGGATCCCGCCGGACGCCTTCACGCCCAGCGCGCCGCCCACGGTGTCGGCCATGAGGGACACGGCGTGAACCGAGGCGCCGCCGGCGGGGTGGAAGCCGGTCGACGTCTTCACGAAGTCGGCGCCCGCGTCCTTCGCGGCCCGGCAGACGGCGACGATCTCGTCGTCCGTGAGCGCCGCCGACTCGATGATCACCTTGAGCAGGTGCTCGGCGGGGACGGCCGCCCGCACGGCGGCGACGTCGGCACGGACGGCGTCGAACGCACCCTCCTTGGCGGCGCCGACATCGATCACCATGTCCACCTCGTCCGCCCCGTCGGCCACGGCACGCGCGGCCTCGGCCGCCTTGACCGCGCTGACGTGCTTGCCGGAGGGGAAGCCGCAGACGGTCGCGACGGCGACCCGGCCGGCGGCGACGCGCGCCGCGTGGGCGACGAACGTCGGCGAGATGCAGACCGAGAAGACGCCCAGGCGCGCGCCCTCCTCGACCAGCGCGGTCACGTCCGCGGTCGTCGCCTCGGGCTTGAGCAGCGTGTGGTCCACCAGCTGCGCGAGGGCCGCGGGGTCCGCGGGCACCGCCGGGGCGGTGCGGGCTGCGTCGCTCATCGCTGCGCTCCTTCGACCTGCTGGTACCCCGGCAGGATGACGTCGTCGACGAGCGCACGACGCTCGTCGTGGTGCATGAACGTGCTCCACGCGGCCGTCAGCGTGACGTCCGCGAGGTCGTCGACGGTCCAGCCCGCCTCGGTGACGAGCCGTGTCATCTCGTGCGACATCGAGGTCCGCGACATGAGGCGGTTGTCCGTGTTGAGCGTCACCGCGAAGTCCAGCTCCTTGAGCCGGGTGATCGGGTGGTCGGCCACCGAGGCGGCCGTGGTCGCCGCGGTCTGCAGGTTGGAGACGGGGCAGACCTCGAGGGCGATCTGGTGGTCGCGCACCCAGTGCGCCAGCCGGCCCAGGTCGGCACGCCGCTCGCCGTCGTCGTCGAACCCCTCGTGGAAGGTGATGTCCTCCACGATCCGCACGCCGTGGCCGATCCGGTCGGCCTGGCCCAGGTGCACGGCCTCGGCGATCGACGCCGGGCCGGCGGCCTCGCCGGCGTGGATCGTCGTCGGGAAGTCGTGCTCGGCGAGGTAGCGCCAGATCTCGGCGTGCCGCGACGGCGGGAAGCCGTCCTCGGGGCCCGCGATGTCGAAGCCCACGACGCCGCGGTCGCGGTACGCGACGGCGAGCTCGGCGATCTCCTGCCACCGGTCGGTGTGCCGCATGGCCGTCACCAGCTGGCCCACCCGGATGAGCTGGCCGCGCGCCGCGGCCTCCCGGATGCCCTCGTCGATGCCCGCCTGCACGGCCTCGACCGTCTCCTGCAGCGCCAGGCCGCGGCTCAGGTGCTGCTCCGGCGCCCAGCGCTGCTCGGCGTACACGACGCCGTCCGCAGCCAGGTCCAGCACGGCCTCGCGCGCGACGCGTGCCAGGGCGTCCGGCGTCTGCATGACGGCGATCGTGTGGTCGAACGTCTCCAGGTACCGCACCAGCGAGCCGGAGTCGGCGGCCTCGACGAACCAGGTGCCGAGCGTGTCGGCGTCGGAGGCCGGGAGCTCGTGGCCCACCTCGGCGGCGAGCTCGAGGACGGTCTGCGGTCGCAGGCCGCCGTCGAGGTGGTCGTGCAGGAGCACCTTGGGCAGGGCGGGGATCAGGTCGACGAGGGCTTGCGTCATGGGCCCAACCTACCGGCCGTCAGCCCTCGTCGACGGCGTCGGGGTCGTCCGCGCCGTCGAACCCCGGCACCTCCTGGCTCTGCTCGAGGACGTCCGCCTCCGCGGCGGCGCCCTCGAGGTCCGGGCGGGCGTGCCGCGGGTGGTACTCCTCGGCCGGGGGCGGCTCCTGCGCGGCGGCCTCCGCGTCCTCGACCAGGCTGGTCGTGTCGTCGGTACCCTCCGCGCCGGCGTCTCGCCGGGCGTCCTCCGGGACGGTGCTCATGGAGCTCCTCCTTCTCGACGGCGGTGCGCCCGTCCATCGTGGCGCGCCCCACGTCGGCGCGCCAGAGGAGGCGGCGGCGTCCTCGCCGACCGGAGGGCGCGCGGCACGCGTCGGCACCCCTCTCAGCCGCGCGCGTCGTGGGGCAGCAGCGCCCACACCACGTGGGGCCATCCACCGAGGGCCCGCCGGAGCACCTCGCCGTCCGGCCCGCGCCTGGCGCGGCCGTCCGGCGCAGCGAGCGCCCGCACCGGCACGGCGTGCAGCCGGCCGGACGACGGCTCGTACAGGGTGGCGAGCCCGTCACGCACGGCGGTGAGGAGCACCACGTGGCGTGGCACGGCCGTCGCCACGCCGCGCGCGAGGTCGCCGCCGGTGTAGAGCGGGACCGGTACCCCGCGCGCCGCGGCCGTCAGGGCGGACGCGAGCACGTCCCGAGCGGCGCGCCCGCCCACGACGCGGTGGGTGTAGCGCACGCGACCGTAGCGCGCGACGCGGGCGGCACCCCACGGCGGGGTGCCCAGCGCGCCCGGCCAGGTCGGGAGCCGCCAGGACGTGCGGGTGGCACGCAGGTGCAGCTCGCGCTGCAGGGCGGCGAACGCGGTGGCGGTGCCGTCCGGCCGCCGGACCAGCCCGAGCGCGCCGCGCGGGTCGCCCGCCAGGCCGAGCAGGCCCAGCACCGCGGGCCCGCACGAGCGCTCGTCGACCTGCCGCGCGGGGACGAGCACGCCGTCGGCCGCCGGGAGCGTCAGGAGGCGCGGGCGGCCCGGGACCGGCAGCGGGGCGGTACGGCCCAGCGGGTCACGCACCCACGCCCGCGTCGCGGGCGACAGGGCGGCGAGGGGCCGGGCGACGTCCTCCGGGACGACCGGCCGCGCGAACCGCCCCGCCGGAGGTGCCACCGGCAGCGGACCGCCGAACACCCCCGCGGCGGCGAGGACGTCCGTCAGGCGACGCATCTCGCGTCGGCTCAGCCGATCCGGTCCAGCAGGAGCGGTGCCGGCGCCGCCGACGCCTGGCCGTCCTCGACCGACCACTGCCCGTCGAGCGCGGCCAGGGCGCGGTCGAACCGCTCGGGCGTGTCCGTGTGCAGCGTGAGCACCGGCTGGCCGGCATCCACCCGCTCGCCGGGCCGGGCGTGGATCTCGACCCCGGCGCCCGCCTGCACCGGGTCCTCGCGCCGCGAGCGGCCCGCGCCGAGCCGCCAGGCCGCGAGGCCCACGGCGTACGCGTCGAGCCGCGTCACGACGCCGGCGCGGTCCGCAACGACCTCACGGCGGTGCGCCGCCACGGGGAGCGGGGCGTCCGGGTCGCCGCCCTGCGCGGCGATCATGCGGCGCCAGACCTCCTTGGCACGTCCGTCCGCCAGCGCCGCACGGACCTCCGCCTCGGGGACGGCCCGACCGGCGCCCGCGAGCATCTCGACGGCGAGCGCGACGGTGAGGTCGACGACGTCGGCCGGACCGCCGCCGTCGAGCACCTCGACCGACTCCCGCACCTCGAGCGCGTTGCCCGCCGTGCGGCCCAGCGGCACCTGCATGTCCGTGAGCAGCGCGACGGTGCGCACGCCGGCGTCCGTGCCGAGGTCCACCATGGTGCGGGCGAGCTCGCGCGCCGCGTCCAGGTCCTTCATGAAGGCGCCGGAGCCCACCTTGACGTCGAGCACGAGCGCGCCGGTGCCCTCCGCGATCTTCTTGCTCATGATGGAGCTCGCGATGAGCGGCACCGACTCCACCGTGCCCGTGACGTCGCGCAGCGCGTACAGCTTCTTGTCCGCCGGGGCCAGCCCCGCGCCGGCCGCGCAGACCACCGCGCCCACGTCCTCGAGCTGGTCCATCAGCTCGGCGTTGGTCAGCGACGCACGCCAGCCGGGGATCGCCTCGAGCTTGTCCAGGGTGCCGCCGGTGTGGCCCAGGCCGCGGCCCGAGAGCTGTGGCACCGCCACCCCGAACGACGCCACCAGCGGCGCGAGCGGCAGCGTGATCTTGTCCCCGACGCCCCCGGTGGAGTGCTTGTCCGCCGTGGGCCGCGACAGGCCGGAGAAGTCCATCCGCTCCCCGGACGCGATCATCGCTCCCGTCCACCGCGCCACCTCCGGACGCGTCATCCCGCGCAGCAGGATCGCCATCGCGAGGGCCGACATCTGCTCCTCGGCGACGGCCCCGCGGGTGTACGCGTCGACGACCCAGTCGATCTGCGCGGCCTCCAGCGGGCGTCCGTCGCGCTTGGCGCGGATGACGTCGACCGCGTCGAACGGCTCGTGTCCCGGTGTGGTGGTCATGCGGCACCGCCTCTCGGTGTGGTCGCGGCCGAGCCCGACCGCGTGCCCGACCTTGTGCCCGACGTCGTGCTCGGGCGCGGCCGGTCGAGGTCGGGCGCACCGAACGCGTCCGGCAGCACCTCGGTCATCGGCACGACACCGCGCGGCGTCTCGACGAGCAGCGCCGGGCCACCGTGCTCCCACAGCAGCTGCCGGCACCGGCCGCACGGCATCAGCAGCTCGCCCGCGCCGTCCACGCACGTGAACGCGACCAGCCGACCGCCGCCGCCCGTGACGAGCGCGGACACCAGCGAGCACTCGGCGCAGAGCGTCACGCCGTAGGCGGCGTTCTCCACGTTGCAGCCCACCACGACCCGGCCGTCGTCGGCGAGGGCCGCGGCCCCGACCGGGAAGCCGGAGTAGGGCGCGTAGGCCCTGCCGACGACGTCACGGGCCGCGGCACGCAGGGCGTCCCAGTCGATGGACGGGTCGGGCACGGCTACTCCTTGGTGTAGGGGGTGCCCGACGCCGCGGGCGCGCGGGACTTGCCGACGAGCCCGGCCACCGCCAGCAGCGTCACGACGTACGGGAGCATGAGCATGAACTGGCTGGGCACGGGCGAGCCGACCACGGACAGCACGTTCTGCAGGTTGGTGGCGAACCCGAACAGCAGGCCGGCCAGGGCCGCCCGCAGCGGGTCCCACTTGCCGAAGATGACCGCCGCCAGGGCGATGAAGCCGGCGCCGGCCGTCATCTCGCGGCCGAACTGGTTGATCGACACCACGGTGTAGAACGCGCCGCCGAGCCCGACCACCGCACCGCCGATGAGGACGGCCCGGTAGCGGGTGCGCAGGACGTCGATGCCGACCGTGTCCGCGGCCTTCGGGTGCTCGCCGACGGCGCGGACGCGCAGCCCCCAGCGGGTGCGGAACAGCGCGTACCAGACCGCCGCGACGGCGACGAACATCAGGTAGACGACGATGGTCTGGTTGAACAGCACCGGGCCGATGATCGGGATGCGCTCGAGCAGCGGGATCGGCAGGCGCTCGAAGCGGGTGGTGGAGTTGAGGGTCTCCGCGTTCGGGACCAGGAGCTCCGAGTAGAAGAAGCTCGTCAGGCCGATCACCAGCACGTTCAGCACGACGCCGACGATCACCTGGTTCACCTTGTAGGTGATCGTGAAGACGCCCAGCACGAGCGCGACCAGCGCGCTCGCGACGACGGCGGCCACGAGCCCGGCCCACGGGCTGTTCGTGAGCGAGCCGACGATGGCGGCGACGAACGCCCCCGCGAGCAGCTGGCCCTCGATCGCGATGTTCACGACGCCCGCGCGCTCCCCCACCACGCCGCCGAGGGCGCCGTACACGAGCGGGACCGCCAGGCCGACGGCGCCGCCCAGCAGCCCGACGACGGACAGGTCGCGCGGGCTGCCCGCGGCGGCCCAGGCGAGGAAGCCCACGAGCAGGGCCGCGGCGAAGACGGCGATCGCCCACGGGGGCACGCGCCGCCCGGCGCGGGTGCGCACGACGGCGTACCCCAGCACGAGCAGCGCGACGGCCCCGCACACCCAGGCGGTCGCCATCGCCGGCACGACGATCGTCGACAGCACGACGAAGTCGGTGCTGGTCGAGAGGGCGAACCGGGCCGACCCCTCGTGCGGTGCCAGGAGCAGCAGGAGCGCGTACAGGGCGAGGACCACGCCCAGGCCGATGACGGCCTTCCACGTGGCCGTGCTCACGGTGCGCGGCGCGGCCTGTGCGGCGGGTTCCGCCGCCTCGACGGTCGTGGCGGTCATGCCCGTCCCTCCTCGGTGGTGCCGGTGGCCCGGCGGCCCCGCCGGCTCTCGCGGCGGCGCGGTGCACGGTCCGGCTGCGGCAGGCGGAAGATGGCCCGCACCAGCGGCGGCGCCGCGATGAACAGCACGATCAGCGACTGCACGACGAGCACGATCTCGATCGGGATGCCCTGGGCGGCCTGCATCGCCGAGCCGCCGGCCTTGAAGCCGCCGAACAGGATGCCGGCGCCGAGCACGCCCCAGGGCGACGACCCGCCGAGCAGCGCCACGGTGATCGCGTCGAACCCGATGCCGGCGTCGATGTCGACGCTGAAGCCGGTGGTGACGGTGCCGAGCACCTGCTGCACGCCCGCGAGCCCGACCAGGCCGCCGGCGACGAGCATGACGAGCACCGTGGTGCGCGAGACGTCGATGCCCGCGACCCGCGCGGCCTTCGGGTTCTCCCCCACCGCCCGGAAGGAGAAGCCGGCGCTGGACCGGTTGAGCAGCCACCAGACGCCGACGACGGCGAGCAGCGACAGCACGAAGCCCCAGTGCAGGTTGTACGACGGACCCAGCAGCGGCGGCAGGACGGCGGAGTCCTGCATCGGCGGCGTCTTCGGGTTCGCGGACCCGGGAGCCTGCATGAGGCCGGGCGTCGCGAGGAAGTACGACAGCAGGTAGAACGCCACGTAGTTGAGCATGATCGTGACGATCACCTCGTGGGCGCCGGTGCGGGCCTTCAGCAGACCCGCGATGCCGGCCCACAGGGCGCCGGCGGCGATGCCCGCGACCAGGCACAGCAGCATGTGCCACGGGAACGGCAGTCCCGTCACGCCGAAGCCGATCCAGCCGGCGGCCGTGGCGGCCATGAGCATCTGCCCCTGACCACCGATGTTGAACAGGCCGGCGCGGAACGCGAGCGCGACGCCGAGCCCGGCCGCGATGAGCGGCGAGGCGTTGGTGAGCGTCTGCGTCAGCGGCCGGATGCCCTGCGCGAAGGAGTCCGCGCCGAAGTTGTAGACCGCGCCCTGGAACAGCGCGGAGTACGCGCCGCCCACGGCCTGGCCGATCGCGGCGAGCGTGTCGCTCGGCCGGGAGAAGAAGTAGGGCGCCGCCGCGAGCACGTCGGTGTCGGTGACGATGATGAGGATCGACCCGGCGACCACGGCCAGGACGATGGCGCCGAGCGCCACGACCCACCCGCCGGACGTCGCGCGGCGCAGCGCGTCGCGCCACCGGTCGCCCGACTCCTCGACGGCCGGGGCGGTCTCGCGCGCGACCTCCTGCTCCAGCTCCTCCGCCAGCCCGGGCTGCGCCTCCGCGTCGACCGAACCGATCGCGTCGCCCAGCGGCGAGCCGGGCTCGACCTCGGGCTTCGCCGACCGGTCCTGGGGCGTCTCGCCGCTCACGCCGCGTCTCCTTCGTTCTGGGGACCCGTCGGGGACGCGTCCTCGGGCGCGATGCCGGCCATCATGAGGCCGAGCACGTCGCGCGGGGTCGTGGCCGGGACGATGCCGACGACCCGGCCGCGGTACATGACCATGATCCGGTCGGCCAGGGCGACCGCCTCGTCGAGCTCCGTGGACACGACGACGACGGGGATGCCGGTGTCGCGGGTCTCGACGATCCGCTTGTGGATGAACTCGATCGAGCCGACGTCCACACCGCGGGTCGGCTGGGCCGCGACCAGCAGGCGCAGCTCGCGGGAGAGCTCCCGTGCCAGCACGACCTTCTGCTGGTTGCCGCCGGACAGGCGCCCCACCCGGGTCTCGATCCCCTGGGTGCGCACGTCGAACTCCGCGACCTTCTCGCGGGCGAACTCGTCGCGGCGCGCGAGCTGAAGCGTCCCGCGCCGCACGAACGGCGGGCCGTCGGTGCGGTCGAGCACCAGGTTCTCGGCGATGGTGAACTCGCCGACCAGCCCGTCCTCGTTCCGGTCCTCGGGGACGAAGCCCACGCCGGCGTCGAGGATGCGCCGCACCGTCCTGCCCACGAGCTCCGTGCCGTCCAGCTGCACGCTGCCGGTCACGGAGTCCTGGAGGCCGACGAGCGCCTCGGTGAGCTCGGTCTGCCCGTTGCCCTGCACGCCGGCGACGACGAGCACCTCGCCGCCGCGGACGGTGAAGCTGACGTCGTCCACCAGCACCTGCCCGTCGGGCCCGGCGACGCGCAGGTCGGTGACCACGAGCGCGTTCTCCGTCGGCCGCGGGGCGTCCTTGCGCACGGTCAGCTCGACCGCACGGCCCACCATGAGGGAGGCGAGCTCGCCGTCCGTCGCGGTCGGGCTGGCCTCCCCGACGACCTTGCCGTGCCGCACGACCGTGATCCGGTCGGCGACGGCGCGCACCTCGCGCAGCTTGTGCGTGATGAAGACGATCGCGGCGCCCTCGTCGCGCAGCTGGCGCATGATCGCCATCAGCTCGTCGGTCTCCTGCGGCGTGAGCACCGCCGTCGGCTCGTCGAAGACCAGGACGTCCGCGTCGCGCGAGAGCGCCTTGATGATCTCCACGCGCTGCTGCACGCCCACGGGGAGGTCCTCGACGATCGCGTCGGGGTCGACGTGGAAGCCGAACCGCTGCGCGATCTCGGTGACGCGGCCGCGTGCGCTGTCGATGTCGAGCACCCCGCCGCCACGCGTGGACTCGTGCCCGAGCATGACGTTCTCGGCCACGGTGAACACGGGCACGAGCATGAAGTGCTGGTGCACCATGCCGATGCCGGCGGCCATCGCGTCGCCGGGCCCCTCGAACGCCTGGACCTCGTCGTCCAGCAGGATCTCGCCCTCGTCGGCCTGGTAGAGGCCGTAGAGCACGTTCATCAGGGTCGACTTGCCGGCGCCGTTCTCGCCCAGCAAGCAGTGGATCTCGCCCGGCTGCACCACCAGGTCGATGTGGTCGTTCGCGACGAGCGCGCCGAAGCGCTTCGTGATGCCTCGTAGCTCGAGCCGCATGCTCTGCCTTCCCTCGGTCGAGGAGTCGTCGGTGCCCGCCCGACGTACCGTCGTCAGCCTCTCACCGGGACGGCCACGGCGCCGCCCCGCACACGTCGTGCGCGGGCCCCCGGGGTGTTCCCGCGGGCCCGCGCACGAGCGTCATCGTGGTGTCGTACCGGCGGTCACTCCTGGCCGGAGAGGTAGGACTTGACCGTCACGTCGCCGTCGATGATCTTCTGCTGCAGGTCCTTGACCTCGTCCATCAGGGCGGGGTCGACCTTGTCCTCGAAGCTGTGCAGCGGGGCGATGCCCACGCCCTCGTTCTCGAGCGTGCCGACGTAGGGCGTCGCGTCGAACTCGCCCTTGCCCGCGGCCACGACCGCTTCCTTGGTGGACACGTCCATCTTCTTGAGGATCGACGTGAGCACGTAGTCCTGCGTGGACGGGTCGGACTCGAAGAGGTCGGCGTCGACGCCGATGAGCGCGATGTCCTTGCCCGAGTCCTGGATCGCGGCGATCGCGGACTGGTAGATCGGGCCACCGACCGGCAGCAGCACGTCGACGCCCTGGTCGATGATGTTCTGCGCGGTGGTCTTCGCCGTCTCGTTGGCCTCGAAGCCGCCCGTGAACGAGCCGTCCTCGCCACCGTTGAAGCCGACGACCTCGACCTTGGCGTCCTTGGTCTCGTTGTAGTACTCGACGCCCTGCTTGAAGCCGTCCATGAAGATGGTCACGGTCGGGTACGGCTGCCCGCCGAACGTGCCGACCTTGCCCGTCTCCGAGTAGCCCGCCGACAGGTAGCCGGCCAGGAACGCGGCCTGCGCGGTGTCGTAGAGCAGCGGCTTGATGTTCGGGGCGTCCGTCTTGCCGTCGAAGTCCGCGTCCGCCGCGTCGTCGATGATGATGTACTCGGTCTCCGCGTTCGCCTTCGCGGACTCGATCGTGGCGGCCGACAACGCGAACCCGACCGAGACGATCGGGCTGCAGTCCTGCCCGACGAGCGACTCGACGTTCGGCTTGAAGTCGCTCTCCGACTGCGACTGGACGGACGTGAGCTTCATGCCGAACTCGTCGGCCGCCGCGGTCGCGCCCTCGAAGCTCAGCTGGTTGAAGCTCTTGTCGTCGAACCCACCCTGGTCCGAGACGATGCACGGCTTGAAGCCCTCCACCGCGGTGGCGGCGCTGCTGTCGCCGCCGCCGGACTCCTCGGGCGCCTCGGCACAGGCCGCCAGCGCGAGCGCGGCGACACCGGCGACAGCGGCGAGCTGGATCGCTCTCTTCACCTGTTGCTCCTGTCGATCGTTCGTCGGGCCAGGATCGTCCGGCCCGTCACCGAGGTGAGCCTAGCCACCGGTGACCGCCCGGAGAACCGTGAGCGGCGAACCTGCAGGAGTCGTTACCGAAGCGGTATCGACGCGGCACGTCCCCGGAACGCACCGGCAACTTTCCGGTGCCTCAGGGCTGCAACGCGAAACGTCCCAGCAGACGGGCCCCGAGAGCGATCGCCCGCTCGTCCACGACGAGGTCGCCCTGGTGGATGTCGTAGCGCCGCTCCCCCGGCGTGGCGGTGCCGAGCCGCGCCATCGCCCCGGGCACCTTGGTGAGGTACCACGCGAAGTCCTCGCCCCCGAGCGACTGCTCCGTGAGCACCACGCCCTCGGGCCCGAGCACGGCCGCGCCGGCCGCCTCGAGCGCACCGGTCACCGCCGCGTCGTTGTCCACCGGCGGGACGCCGCGCGCGTGCCGCACGGTGACGTCCACCTCGTACGGCGCCACGACCTGACCCACCGCGTCGTGCAGCACCTGCCCGGCGCGCTCCCACGCGCGCACGTCGAGGCAGCGCAGCGTGCCGCTCACCGTGCCCGTCGCGGGGATCGCGTTGTGCACGTTGCCCGCGTGCACGGCGCCCCACGTGAGGTTCACCCCCGAGCGCGGGTCCAGCCGGCGGCCCAGCACCGCCGGGACCTGCGTGATGACCTGCCCGAGGGCGTACACGACGTCGCCCGTGAGGTGCGGGCGTGAGGTGTGGCCGCCCGACGACGACAGGGTCACCGTGACGCTGTCCGAGGCCGAGGTGATCGGGCCGATGCGGGTGCCGACCTGCCCGACGTCCAGCTTGGGCTCGCAGTGCACCGCCGCGATGCGGTCGACGCCGTCGAGCGCGCCCTGGGCGACGACGTCGTGCGCACCGCCGGGCATCAGCTCCTCGGCCGGCTGGAACACGAGGCGGACACCACGCTCGAGCAGGCCCTCGTCGTGGAGCGCCGCGAGCGCCAGGCCCGCCCCCAGGACGACGGTCGTGTGGACGTCGTGGCCGCACGCGTGGGCGACGCCCGCCACCACGGAGCGGAACGGCAGCCCGCAGGAGTCCTCGAGCGGCAGCGCGTCGATGTCCGCGCGCACGGCCACGCGGCCGCGCCCGTCCGCGGTGCGGTCGGGGCCGATGTCGCAGAGGAGCCCGGTGCCCTCGAGCAGCCGCGGCTGAAGCCCGGCGGCGCGGAGCCGGTCGGCCACGAGGGCCGTGGTGCGCACCTCCTGGCGCCCCAGCTCCGGGTGGGCGTGCACGTCACGACGGATCTCGACGAGCTCCTGCTCCAGCGCCGCGACGACCTCGTCGAGCCGGCGGCCCGCGTCGGCGCTCACAGGACGTCCTCGCGGCCGTGCACGCGCATCGCGTCGACCATGTCCTTGACCTGCTGCGCGCGCGCCCGTGTCGTCACCAGCAGGGCGTCCGGGGTGTCCACCACGACGACGTCGTCGATCCCGAGCAGCGCGACCACGCGGTCGCCGTGGGGCACGACCACCGAGCCGGCCGACTGCACGCGCACCACGTCGCCGGGGTCGCCGAGCACCTTGGACCCGCCGTCGTCGTCCGACGGCAGGAGGGCGGCGAGCGAGTTGAAGTCCCCGACGTCGTCCCAGCCGAACGTGCCGGGCACGACGGCCACGCCGCCCTCCGCGGCGACGGGCTCGGCCACCGCGTGGTCGATCGCGATCTTCTCCAGGCCCGGCCACACCTCGGCGACCACCTCGGCGCGGCGCGGGGTGTCCCACGCCTCGGCGACCGTGCGCAGCCCGTCGTGCAGGGCGGGACGCAGCCGGGCGAGGTGGCCCAGGAGCACCGAGGAGCGCGCGACGAAGATCCCGGCGTTCCAGCGGTACTCGCCGGACGCCACGTAGGTGCGTGCGGTCGCGGCGTCGGGCTTCTCCGTGAAGCCGCGCGCGTGCAGGGCGCTGGGCGCGCCGTCGACGCCGAGCGGGTCCCCGCTGCGGACGTAGCCGAACGCCGTCGAGGGGCGCGACGCCGCGATCCCGATCGTCGCGACGTAGCCCGCGCGCGCGGCCGCGACCGCCTCCCGGACGGCGGCGTCGAAGGCCGACGCGCCGGACACGACCTGGTCGGCCGCGAACGAGCCGACGACGACGTCCCCGTGCCGTCGCTCGAGCACGGCCGCCGCCAGGCCGATGGCGGCCATGGAGTCGCGGGGCGACGGCTCCGCCAGCACGGCGTCGTCGCCGAGCCCGGGCAGCTGCGCGCGCGCCGCGTCCACGTGCTGCTCGCCGGTGACGAGCACCACCCCGCCGGCGCCGGCCAGCGGCGCCAGCCGGTCCACCGTGCCCTGCAGCAGGGTGCGGCCGGCACCCGTGAGGTCGTGCAGGAACTTGGGGGCGCCTGCCCTGGACAGGGGCCACAGGCGGGTGCCCGCGCCCCCCGCCGGGACCACGGCGAAGAACCCGGGGACGGGTCGGGTAGTCATGTCCGCAGCATAGTGACGCGTGCTGACGACGGAGCCCTGGGCGACGTCAACCCTGTGGGATGGGTCACGAAACGCCCCGGGGCGTCCCGGTTTGCCGGACCTGGTGTGCCACGAGCCGACCGGATGTCATTACAGTGACCGTGAACGGAATCCACACAGAATCCGCCAACGGAGGCTCCCCCCGTGCCTACAGCACCTGCTGGCACGCTCTACCGCGGCCGTGAAGGCATGTGGTCCTGGGTCGCGCACCGCGTGACCGGCGTGCTCATCTTCTTCTTCCTTCTCGTGCACATCCTGGACACGGCGCTCGTCCGGGTCTCGCCCGAGGCCTACAACGCCGTCATCGGCACGTACCAGACCCCGATCATGGGACTCGGGGAGGCGGGCCTCGTGGCCGCGATCGTCTTCCACGCGTTCAACGGCGTCCGCGTGATCCTCGTCGACTTCTGGGCCAAGGGCCCGAAGTACCAGAAGGCCATGCTCTGGGTCGTCGTCGGCCTGTTCGTCGTGACGATGGCCGGCTTCCTGCCGCGGCACCTGATGAACGTCTTCGGAGGTGGGCACTGATGGCTCAGACCCAGACCCCGTCCGCGATCGCCGCCCCGCGGTCCCCGTACGCGCGTCGCAAGACCACCCGCGGCAACTACGAGCTGTACAGCTGGGTGTTCATGCGGGCGTCGGGCGTCGTGCTGCTCGTCCTCGTCTTCGGGCACCTGTTCGTCAACCTCATGGTGGGCGACGGCGTGCACGCGATCGACTTCGCCTTCGTCGGCGGCAAGTGGTCCTCCCCGTTCTGGCAGGTCTGGGACCTGCTGATGCTGTGGCTCGCGATGATCCACGGCACCAACGGCGTGCGCACGATCATCAACGACTACGCCCAGCGCGACTCGACGCGCGGCGTGCTCAAGGCGCTGCTGTACCTGGCGTTCACGATCGTCGTCATCCTCGGCACCCTCGTGATCTTCACGTTCAACCCGTGCCCGCCGGACGCGCCGGCGAACCTCCTGCCGTCGATCTGTTCCGCGAACTAAGGACTGGCTCCCCCGATGCAGACACACCAGTACGACGTCGTCATCGTCGGCGCAGGCGGCGCCGGCATGCGCGCGGCGCTCGAGGCCTCCGGCGAGGCCCGCACCGCCGTCATCTCGAAGCTCTACCCCACCCGCTCCCACACCGGCGCCGCCCAGGGCGGCATGGCCGCCGCCCTCGCGAACGTCGAGGAGGACAACTGGGAGTGGCACACCTTCGACACCGTCAAGGGCGGTGACTACCTGGTCGACCAGGACGCCGCGGAGATCCTCGCGAAGGAGGCCATCGACTCGGTCCTCGACCTGGAGAAGATGGGCCTGCCCTTCAACCGGACCCCGGAAGGCCGGATCGACCAGCGCCGGTTCGGCGGGCACACCCGTGAGCACGGCCAGGCCGCGGTGCGCCGCGCCTGCTACGCCGCGGACCGCACCGGCCACATGATCCTGCAGACGCTCTACCAGAACTGCGTGAAGCAGCAGGTCGAGTTCTTCAACGAGTTCTACGTCCTCGACCTCCTGACGGACCACGACCTCACCACGGAGCAGATCGAGGACGGCGCCGAGGTCAACGCGACCGGCGTCGTCGCCTACGACCTGGCCAGCGGCGAGATCCACGTCTTCCAGGCGAAGGCGATCATCTTCGCCACGGGCGGCGCGGGCAAGATCTTCAAGACGACGTCCAACGCGCACACCCTCACGGGTGACGGCATGGCCCTGGCCTACCGCCGGGGGCTGCCGCTGGAGGACATGGAGTTCTTCCAGTTCCACCCGACAGGCCTGGCGGGCCTCGGCATCCTCCTGTCGGAGGCGGCCCGCGGCGAGGGCGGCATCCTGCGCAACTCGGACGGCGAGCGCTTCATGGAGCGCTACGCCCCCACCATCAAGGACCTCGCCCCGCGCGACATCGTCGCCCGGTCGATGGCCAACGAGGTGCGCGAGGGCCGCGGAGCCGGCCCGAACAAGGACTACGTGCTGCTCGACCTGACGCACCTGGAGCCCGCGCACATCGACGCGAAGCTCCCGGACATCACGGAGTTCGCGCGCACCTACCTCGGCATCGAGCCGTACACCGAGCCGGTGCCCGTGTACCCCACGGCGCACTACGCGATGGGCGGGGTGCCGACCAACATCCAGGGCGAGGTCCTCCGCGACAGCCACAACGTGGTCAAGGGCCTCTACGCCGCGGGCGAGGTCGCGTGCGTCTCCGTGCACGGCTCCAACCGTCTCGGCACCAACTCGCTCCTGGACATCAACGTGTTCGGCAAGCGCGCCGGCCGTTCGGCGGCCGCGTACGCGAAGACCGTCGCGCAGCACGCCGAGCTCCCCGAGAGCCCGGCCGCCCGCGTGGAGGCGCAGCTCGCCGAGATGCGCGACCGTCCCGACGGCGAGCGCGTGGCGGACGTCCGCCAGGCGCTGCAGGAGACGATGGACGCGAACGCCCAGGTGTTCCGCACCGGCGACTCCCTGAACGAGGCGCTCGCCACGATCCGCGACCTCCAGAAGCGGTACCGGAACGTGTCCGTCCAGGACAAGGGCAAGCTGTTCAACACGGACCTGCTCGAGGCGATCGAGCTCGGCTTCCTGCTGGACATCGCCGAGGTGACCGTCGTCGCCGCCCTCAACCGCAAGGAGTCGCGCGGCGGGCACTACCGCGAGGACTTCCCGGCCCGCGACGACGCGAACTACATGCTGCACACGATGGCGTACCGCCGCCCGACGTCGGCCCCCGACGCCGGCGACGGCCACGTCCCGGGCTACTTCGACCACGTCGAGGACTTCGGGGACTACAAGGTCGTCCTGGGGTCCAAGCCCGTCATCCAGACCCGGTACGAGCCCATGGAGCGGAAGTACTGATGACTGCTGTTCTCGAGAACCCCGCTGCCCCGTCGTCCGAGCCCCAGGCCGGCGCCGTCCCCAGCTTCGAGGTCACGCTCCGCATCCGGCGGTACAACCCCGAGTCGGTGCACGGCGAGGAGTCGACCTGGGACGACTTCACCGTCCAGGTGCACGGCACCGACCGCGTGCTGGACGCCCTGCACAAGATCAAGTGGGAGCAGGACGGGTCGCTGACCTTCCGGCGCTCCTGCGCCCACGGCGTCTGCGGTTCCGACGCCATGCGCATCAACGGCCGCAACCGGCTCGCCTGCAAGACGCTCCTCAAGGACATCAACCCCGACAAGCCGATCACCGTGGAGCCCATCAAGGGGCTGCCCGTGGTGAAGGACCTCGTGGTCGACATGGAGCCGTTCTTCGCGTCCTACCGCGAGATCATGCCGTTCCTCATCACGTCGGGGAACGAGCCCAGCCGCGAGCGGATCCAGTCCCCCGAGGACCGCGCCCGCTTCGACGACACCACCAAGTGCATCCTGTGCGCCGCGTGCACGTCGTCGTGCCCCGTCTTCTGGACGGACGGCCAGTACTTCGGCCCCGCCGCCATCGTCAACGCGCACCGCTTCATCTTCGACAGCCGCGACGAGGGTGGCACGCAGCGCCTGGAGATCCTCAACGACAAGGAAGGTGTGTGGCGCTGCCGCACGACCTTCAACTGCACCGAGGCCTGCCCGCGCGGCATCGAGGTCACCAAGGCGATCCAGGAGGTCAAGCGCGCGATGATCACCCGCGCGTTCTGACGCTGGACGCCCGCAAGGCGTAGGAGCCCCGTCGTACCCCGCGTACGACGGGGCTCCACGGCTTTCCGGAGCCCTGCCCGCGCCGCACGACTCGGTCGATCTCCGCGGCGTCCCGCCTCGCGGCGACCTCCGCCTCCGCGTAGGCGATCTCGTCCAGCCGCGGCGGGTCGTAGACCCACGCGCACACGAGCAGCAGCACCCGGGCGACGAAGTTGACCAGCACCAGCACGGTCACGAGCCCGGCGAACGCGGCCAGCAGCGCGTTCTTCGAGGCGCCCGCCGCCACGACGGAGGTGCCGAGCCAGCGCAGCGCGCCCGCGACCACCCCGGCCGCGAGGCAGCCCAGCAGGAAGTCCCGCCGTTTGCGGGGCTGGACCCGCGCGACGACGCGGACGATGAGGTAGACGAGCAGCGCGTCCAGCGCCACCCCCACGGCGGCCGTCCCCAGGGCGGTGAGCTGCGCCACGAGGAAGCTGCTGCCGAAGAGGTCCTCGACGCGCCGGCTGACGGTCTGCGAGACGATGCTCGCCGCGGCGGACGCGACGATCATCCCGCCGAGGATGACGAAGCCGAGCAGCTCCCAGATCTTGGACAGCACGGGGCTGACGCCCACGACGGGCAGGTCGAACATCGACCGCACCGACCGCCGCAGGGCCCGCATGAAACCGATCGCCGTCCAGAGGAACACCACGGCGGCGACGATGGTGGCCGGGTTGATGACCGACGGCAGCAGGAGGTCGCTGGGCGCGACGATGCCGTCCGGGTTCGCGTCCGACCGGATCAGGCCGGGCAGCCAGGTGTTGATCTGCTTGAAGACGGCTTCCTGCAGCTCCGGCCGGTCGGCGAGGGTGCGGGAGAACACCGTGAACCCGATGGTCAGCGCGGCGAAGAGGGAGAAGATCGCGGTGTAGGCGATGCCGCCGCACAACAGGGCGCCGCGGCGGTCGACGTACCAGTACCAGGACCGGACGGGCCGCAGGCTCCTGAACCACTCGTAGACGGTCAGGGACCGCTCCCTGACGCGCTCGAGTCGGTCGTTCACGAGGGCGACACTACCCAGCGGCGGCCCTCAAGGAGCGGCAGGCCCACCCGCGAGCCGGAACGACCGCTGCGGGCGCCACACGCCGTCGTCGCCGTGCTCGTACTGCCAGAGCCGGTCGACCTCGAACACGCCGTCGAAGTCGGCCATCTCGACGAAGGCGCGGTCCAGGTCGGCCTCGGTCACCTCGTGCGCGACGGTGACGTGCGGGTGGTAGTTGAACCGCAGCTCCTGCGCCAGCACGCCCGACCGCGCGGCGGTCTCGAGCTGCTCGCACTCGGCGATGCCCTCGGCGAGGGCGACGAACACGACCGGCGAGATCGGGCGGAACGTGCCCGCACCACGCAGGTGGATGCGGAACGGGGCCGTCTCCTCCGCGACCTTCTCCAGGTGCTCGGACACGGTGTCCAGCAGCGACTCGTCCACGACGGTGGGGCCGATCACCGTGATGTGCGGCGGGATGGCGTGCGCCAGGGGGTCGCCGAGCCGGGCCCGTGCCTCCTGGAGCTGCGTGCCGTACGGCTCGGGCACCGCGATGGCGACGCCGATCCGTACCTGGGCCGGCCCGCGGTCGGGGAGGTTCACCGGGCGCCCCGCGGCAGCAGGCCGAATCGTTCGTAGACCCGGTCGAGCACCGGGCGTGCGATGCCGCGCGCGCGCTCGGCGCCGTCGGCCAGCACCTTGTCGAGCTGTGCCGGGTCCGCCAGGTACGTCTGCGCCCGCGCCTGGAACGGCTCGAGGAAGGCGACGACGGCGTCGGCCAGGTCCACCTTGAGGTAGCCGTAGCCACGGCCGTCGTACTCGGCGGCGATCTCGTCGACGCCCCGGCCGGTGACCGCCGAGAAGATCGTGAGGAGGTTGGAGACGCCGGGCTTGGCGGCCGGGTCGTAGCGCACGCCGTAGCTCTCGTCGGCGTCCGTGACGGCCGACTTGATGGCCTTGACCGCCTTCTTCGGGTCCTCGAGCAGCCAGACGACGCCCTTGCCGCCGGCGTTCGACTTGCTCATCTTGGCCGTCGGCTCCTGCAGGTCCTGGATCTTCGCCACGGCCTTGACGATGTGCGCCTCGGGGACGACGGCGGTGCCCTCGCCGAAGCGGGTGTTCAGCCGCACCGCCAGGTCGCGGGTGAGCTCCAGGTGCTGGCGCTGGTCCTCGCCGACCGGCACGAGGGCCGTGTCGTAGAGCAGGATGTCCGCGGCCATGAGCACCGGGTAGGTGAACAGCCCGACGGTGGTGCCCTCGGACCCCTGCTTGGCGGACTTGTCCTTGAACTGGGTCATGCGGCCCGCCTCGCCGAAGCCGGTCTGGCAGGACAGGATCCACGCCAGCTCGGCGTGCTCGGCCACGTGCGACTGCACGAACAGGATCGACCGCTCCGGGTCGATGCCGCCGGCGAGGTACTGCGCGGCCGTGCGCCGGGTGCGCTCGCGCAGCGCCGCCGGGTCCGGGTTCACGGTCAGGGCGTGCAGGTCGACGACGCAGTACAGCGCCTCGTGGCCCTCCTGGAGCGCCACCCACTGGGCCAGCGCACCCAGGTAGTTCCCGAGGTGCAGCGACCCGTCGGTCGGCTGCATGCCGGAGAAGATGCGGGGCAGCCCCGGCGCGGACGCTCCGCGCTCCAGGGACGATGAGGTGGCGACGTCGGGCATGGCGTCCATTGTGGCAGGTCGCCCGGGCCCGCCGGAAACCGGTCCGGGGCCTGGTCGCTCCTAGGCCGCTCCTAGGTCGCTGCTAGGTCGCCTCGTCGTCGAACGGCGCGGGCACGGTGACGCTCGACTGCTCCGAGGTGGTCGTGGCGGCAGGCGTCGCGGACCCGCCCGCGGCGGGCGCCGCCGCGGCGGTCGCGGCCGGGACGGACGCCCGGACGGGGGCCGGGTCGTCGTCGTCGTCCATCAGGGCCTCGCGCACGATGCGGCGCGGGTCGTACTGCCGGGGGTCCAGCTTGGACCAGTCCACGTCCTTGAACTCCGGCCCCAGCTCCGTGTCGACCCGTTCCTTCGCGTCGCGCAGCAGGCTCCGGCCGCGCTTCACGAGCGACGCGAGCTGGGCCGCGTACCCGGGGAGGCGCTCGGGCCCGATGAGCAGGACGGCGAGCACCACGATGATGAGGAGCTCACCGCCGTTGATGTCGAACACGGGAGCAGCCTAGCGCCCGCCGGCGGGGTGCCGGGCGTCGCGCCGGCAGACGGGCCGGAGCGTCACTCGCTCTCCCGCTCCTGGAGCACGACGCGCACGTCCCGCTCGTCGCCGTCGGAGCGGACGCGCAGGGTCACCGCGTCCCCCGGCTGCCGGGCACGGATGGCGACGATGAGCGCGTCGCTCATCGTCACCGGGCGCCCGTCGACCGAGAGGATCACGTCCCCGGGACGGATGCCGGCCCGGTCCGCGGGCCCGTCGGGGGTCACCGCCGCCTGACCCTGCTGGGGGTCGGTGGAGACCTTCACGCCCTCGCCCGTGTACGAGGTGTCCAGGAGCGCCCCGATCACCGGGTAGGTGGCGTGCCCGGACTCGATGAGCTGCTCGGCGGTGTGCCGGGCCTGGGCCGACGGGATCGCGAAGCCGAGGCCGATGCTCCCCGTCGCCGACATCGCGCCCGGAGGCTGGGCGATCGCGGAGTTGATGCCCACGACCTCGCCGTCCGCGTCGATCAGCGGGCCCCCGGAGTTCCCGGGGTTGATCGCGGCGTCCGTCTGGATCGCGTCGATGAACGCGGTCGCGGCGCCGCCGGTCTCGTCCCCCGCCTGCACCGGGCGGTGCAGCGCGCTCACGATGCCGGTGGTCACGGTCGAGTCCAGGCCGAGCGGGGCGCCCACGGCGAGCACGGCGTCGCCGACGACCACCTCGTCGGAGTCCCCGAGCACGAGCGGGTCGAGCCCGTCCTCGTCCACCTTGAGCACGGCGAGGTCGTAGTCCGCCGTGCGGCCGACGACCTTCGCGTCCCGCTCCCGACCGTCGGAGAACGTCACCACGGTCGCGCCGCGGCCACCCTCCGCGGCGACGACGTGGTTGTTCGTGAGGATGTACCCGTCCGCGCGCAGCACGAACCCGGACCCGGTCGCGACCCCGTCGGCTCCCGTCACCTGGATCGACACGACGCTCGGGAGCACCTCGGCGGCGAGCTTCGCGACCGAGCCTTCGGGACGTGCCGCCGCCGCGGTCGCTCCCGTCGTTGAGCCGCTGGTCCCCGACGTGGGCAGCGCCGCGTCGGCGGGGCGGCCGTCGTCGAGCGCGTCCGAGACCCGCGCGCCCGCGAAGCCGCCGACGGCGCCCGTCAGCAGGGCGAGAGCCACCACGGCGGCCGTGCCCGGACGACGCCGGCGGACGGTCGTGGAGGGGCGCACTGCGGGCTCACCCGGCGCTCCGGGGGCCTCGGCCGGTGCGGCCGAGGTGACCGGGGACGACAGGGTCGCCGGGAACGGCGACGCGGGGAGCGCGGGGGCGACGTGTGCGACCGGCGGGGTGGCCTCGGGGGCGCGCACCGGCGGCTCGGGCGGGGCGAACAGGTCGTCGTCGGGGCGGGACGGTTCGGTCATCGGCGCCAGAGGGCTCCTGTCATCGTGGTCCAGCCGCGGGAGATCTCGCGCAGCACGCCGGCGTCGTCGCCCTCGGCGGAACCAGGGAACGCGGCGACGAGCTCGGCGAGCGCGTCGGCGGGCAGGTCGGACGCGACGTCGACGGCGGTGTCGCCGGACTGCCAGGCGACGTGCCAGGGGTCGCTCGACAGCACGCGCAGGTCGTGGCCCCCGACCGCGAGCGCCCCCGTCGGCCCGGCGAAGCCCGTGCCCGACCCCGCGGACGTCTCCAGGTCGGCCAGCTGACCCTGGCGCAGGCACACGACGGCGTTGCCGTCCGGCCCGGACAGGTCCAGCTCCACCGACCCTGTGGCCGACCCGTCGGTGGCCGTGCAGCCGTCGGTGCGCAGCGCGTCGACCGCGTACCCCGCGGGCAGCGCGTCGGGCGCGGCCCACCCGTGCTCGTGCAGCCAGCCGAGCGCGTCCGTGGTGCTGGCGGCGGCCGCCGCCGCGTCGGCGTCCCCGTCCGCCTCCGCCCCGGCCAGCAGGGTGAGCGCCGCGGCGCGCGACGGGTCGGGGCTCACGACCGGCGCCTGGCCCAGCACGAACAGCGCCACGCCGAGCACACCGACCCCGCCGGCGCCCGCAGCGACGAGGCGCCGGGTGCGGAGGCGGCGCCGCGCGCCGAGGTCGCCGGAGAGCGTGGGCGCCCAGGCGGCGGGCCGCTCCCAGCCGGTCGACGTCCGCCGGTCGCGCAGCGGGTCGCCGGCCGTCGACGGGATCGAGGCGGACAGCGCCAGGAGGCGGTCGGTGAGCGCAGGGTCGGGCGCGACGTCGCAGGCGCCCGCGAGGGCGCGGTGCGCGGCACGGGCGGCGTCGAGCTCGGCGGCGCACCGCGCGCAGCCGGTCACGTGCACGAGCGCCCGCTCGGTGGAAGCGGCGTCGAGCTGGCCGTCGGCGAGGTCGCTCACCCACGGTCCGAGGTGCCCGCCCCCGGCGTAGCCCGTCACGAGGCCGCCCCGCCGCCCGCGTCCCGCGTCACCTCCGCGCGACGGTGCTCCAGCGCGTCGCGGAGCTGCGCGCGGGCCCGGTGGATGCGCGAGCGGACCGTGCCGAGCTTGATCCCCAGCGTGACGGCGATCTCCTCGTAGCTGAGGCCCTCGATGTCGCACAGGACGACGGCCGCACGGTACTCGGGCCGCAGCGCGTCGAGGGCCGCCTGCACGTCGTGGTCGAGGTTCGCGTGCTCGAACCCGCGCTCGGGCCGGCCGTGGTCCTCCGGCGCCGCGACCCGGGCCGCGTCGTCACCCATGGCCTCCATGCGGATGCGCTTGCGGCGCCGCACCTGGTCGAGGAAGAGGTTGGTCGTGATGCGGTGCAGCCAGCCCTCGAAGGTGCCCGGCGTGTAGCTGGACAGCGACCGGAAGACGCGCAGGAACGTCTCCTGGGTGAGGTCCTCGGCGTCCTGCCGGTTGCCGCTCAGGCGGTAGGCCAGGCGGTAGACGCGCGCCGAGTGCTCGCGCACGATCGCGTCCCACGAGGGGGGCGTCCACGCGGCGTCCTCGGGCACGCCGAGGGCCGCCTCGGCGGGGGCCTCGGGCACGTCCTGCACGGGAGCGGGGTCGGTCGTCATCATCACCATCGTCCCACGGCAACGTCCGGGCACGCCGCGACGTTCCCGCGTACGATCACGGCAGCATCACCCGCGCCGGCCACCGTCGGCGACCCCCGCCGTGGAGGACCCGCCATCAGCACCGACGTCGACGCCCGCAGCGGGCGCACCGCAGCCTGGGCCTACAGCGAGGCGTTCGTCCCCGAGGACGACGTGCTGCTGCGCGCGCGGGAGCGTGCGGCCGAGCTGGGCTGCCACGCCGCCTCGCCCGGCACGGGCGCCCTCCTGCAGGTCGTGGCCGCGTCGCTCGGCGCCCGCGCCGTGGTCGAGGTGGGCACCGGCACGGGCGTCGCCGCGCTCTGGCTGCTGCGCGGCATGCCGGCGGACGGCGTGCTGACGACCATCGACGCCGAGCTGGAGCACCAGCGGGCCGCGAAGCGGGCGTTCGCCGAGGCGGGGATCCGGCCGGCCCGCACCCGGACGATCCCGGGCCGCCCGGCCGAGGTCCTGCCCCGGCTCACCGACGGCGCGTACGACCTCGTGCTGGTGGGGGCCGAGCCCCACTCCTACCCCGAGTACGTCGAGGCCGGGCTGCGGCTGCTGCGCCCGGGCGGCGTGCTGGCGGTCGACGGCGCCCTGCACGGGGGGCGCGTGCCCGACCCCGCGCGCCGGGACGAGGTGACGACCGTCGTGCGCGAGGTCGGCCGCTCCCTGCGTGCCGACGACCGGGTGCTCTCCGCCCTGGCGCCGTCCGGGGACGGGCTGCTGCTGGCCGTGCGGCGCTGACCCGCGCTGACCTGCGCTGACCTGCGCTGACCCGGAGACAAAAAGAGACGAGCGCGAGGCACCTGCCTCGCGCTCGTCGCGTCTGTCGCGTCCGACGTCGTCAGCCGACGACGGCCCGGAGCGCCTCGCCCAGCTCGGTCGCCTCGGTGGCGTTCAGCTCCACGACCAGACGGCCGCCCCCCTCGAGCGGGACCCGCATGACGATGCCGCGTCCTTCCTTGGTGACCTCCAGCGGCCCGTCGCCCGTCCGCGGCTTCATCGCAGCCATCTGTGGCTCTCCATTCCGTTGTCCGGTTCCTCGGCCTTACCCCAGCCCGCTGCCCGCCGGTCGACGGGGGCGGGCCGAGGCGCGCCCCACCATTCTAGTTCAGAACCTGCCCCTGACTTCCACACCCCGGACGCCTGCGGTCGACTGGCGAGACCGTCGGCCGTCAGGCCAGCCCACGCAGCACCGCGTACGGCGGCGCGTCGTCGCGCACGACGGCGACCAGGTCGAGCACGCGGCGGGTGGCGACGACGTCGTGGGTGCGGAAGACGCTCGCACCCATCCACGCGGCGAGGGCGGTGGCGGCGAGCGTGCCCTCCAGCCGTTCGTCCGGGCCGAGCCCCAGGGTCTCCCCGACGAAGTCCTTGCGGCTGAGCGCCATGAGCAGGGGGTAGCCCAGGCCGGCGAGCGCCTCCGTGCGACGCAGGAGGTGCAGCGAGTGCCAGGTGTTCTTGCCGAAGTCGTGCGTCGGGTCCACCAGGACCGAGCGGGGCGGCACGCCGCACGCGACCGCTCGCGCGGCCGCCTCCCGCAGCGTCGCGACGACGTCGTCGAGGACCCCGTCGCGGGGGTCGCCGCCCGCTCGTGCGACCGGCGGGTACTCGACGCGGTAGGGGTCGGTGCGCGGCACCGCGCCGCCGGTGTGCGAGCAGACGACGCCGACACCGGCCGCCCCCGCCACCTCGACGAGCGCCGGGTCGTGCCCTGCCCAGGTGTCGTTGACCAGGTCCGCGCCCGCCGCCACGACCTCCCGGGCGACGGCGGCGCGCCACGTGTCGACCGACACGAGCAGGTCGGGCACCTGCTCGCGCAGCCGCGCGACGAACGGGACGACGCGGGCGATCTCCTCCGCCTCGTCGACCTCCGGGCCGACTCCGGCGCGGACCCCGCCGACGTCGAGGATCTGCGCGCCGTCCTCCCACGCCTGGTGCGCGGCGGCGAGCGCTGCCCCCTCGTCGGGCTGGCGCGCCGGGGCGTAGAACGAGTCCGTGGTGCGGTTGACGATCGCCATCACCACGGGCCGCAGCGCCCCGTCCGCGCCGCGGCCGACCTCGCGTCCGCGCAGCACCAGCGGGGTGCCCGCCGCGGGGACCCCCGCCGGCGCCTCGCTCACGAGGCGTCGGACGACGCCGCGTCCTGCTGGTCCTCGACGAGGTCCTCCACGGACCGGCGCTCCGACGCGGCGAGGGCGCGGCCCCGCTCCACGACGTACTCGACGGCCTCCGCGGGTGAGTCGGTGAGGTGCATGAGGTCGACGTCGGCCGCGCCGACCATGCCCCGGTCCTTGACCGCGGTGCGCACCCACTCCAGGAGGCCGCCCCAGTAGTCGGAGCCGACGAGGACGAGCGGGAACTCGGTGACCTTGTGCGTCTGGACCAGCGTGAGCGCCTCGAAGAGCTCGTCGAACGTGCCGAACCCGCCGGGCAGCACGATGAAGCCCTGGGCGTACTTCACGAACATCGTCTTGCGGGCGAAGAAGTAGCGGAAGTTGACGCCGAGGTTCACGTGCTCGTTCATGCCCTGCTCGAACGGGAGCTCGATGCCGAGCCCGATCGAGGTGCCGCCCGCCTTCTGGGCGCCCGCGTTGGCGGCCTCCATGATGCCCGGGCCGCCACCGGTGATCACGGCGTACCCCGCCTCGGCGAGCAGCCTGCCGACCTCGACGGCCTGCGCGTAGTCGGGGTGCTCCCGCGACGTGCGGGCGGAGCCGAACACCGACACGGCCGGCCCCACCTCGGCGAGGGCGCCGAAGCCCTCGACGAACTCCGACTGGATGCGCATCACGCGCCAGGGGTCGGAGTGCACCCAGTCGGGGTCGCCCCCGCCGGAGAGGAGTCGCTGGTCGGTGGTCTGGGCGGGGATCTGCGTGCCACGCAGGAGCACGGGCCCCTTGCGGTAGCCGCTGCCCTGCTCGGGCACCCCGTCGTCGCCGCGGCCGGTGCCCTGGCCGCCGGGAGAGGTCGTCGCTCGCGTCATGCCTCGAGACTAGGCGCCCAGCAGCCACGCGCGCAGGGCGTCGCGCCCGGCGGCGAGCCGCGCGACCGGCAGCCGCTCGTCGTCCTTGTGCGCCAGCACCGGGTCGCCCGGGCCGAAGTTCACCGCGGGGATCCCGAGCTCGGCGAACCTCGCGACGTCCGTCCAGCCGTACTTGGGCCGCGGCTCGGTCCCCGTGGCGCCCTGGACGGCGGCCACGAAGTCCGCCGCGAGGGGGGCGTCCAGGCCGGGGCGCGCGCCCGGTGCGGCGTCGGTGACGACGACCTCGAACCCCTCGAAGAGCTCCCGCACGTGGGCCTCCGCCTCCGCCACGCTCCGCGAGGGCGCGAAGCGGTAGTTGACCGTCACGGTGCAGGCGTCGGGCACGACGTTGCCCGCGATGCCGCCGCGGACGCCCACCGCGCCCAGGCTCTCGCGGTACAGCAGCCCGTCGACCTCGACCTCCCGGGCCTCGTAGGCGGCGAGGCGGGCGAGCACCGGGGCCGCCGCGTGGATGGCGTTGACCCCCGCCCACGCCCGCGCGGAGTGCGCGGCCACGCCGTGGGTGCGCACCTCGACGCGCAGCGTCCCGTTGCAGCCGCCCTCGATGCCGTTGTTGCTGGACTCCCCCAGGATGGCGAAGTCGCCCGCGAGCGCCTCGGGGTGGTTCCGCACGAGGCGCCCGAGCCCGCTGAGGGACGCCTCGACCTCCTCGTGGTCGTAGAAGACGTAGGTGACGTCGTGCACGGGCTCCGTGCCCGGCCGCCCCAGCTCGACGGCGAGGGCGAGGGCGATCGCCACCCCGCCCTTCATGTCCACGGTGCCCCGGCCCCACAGCTCGACGGTCCCGTCAGGGGCGGTCTCGAGCCGGGTCGGCAGGTTGGCCGGCTCCGTGAGGGGCACGGTGTCGAGGTGCCCGGCGATCACCACGCGCCGGTCGCGGCCGAGGTGCGTGCGCGCCACGAGGGCGTCGCCGTCGCGGAGCACGTCCAGGTGCGGCTGGGCGCGCAGCACGTGCTCCACGGCGTCGGCGAGCGCGGTCTCGTCGCCCGAGACCGAGGGCACGTCGCACACGGCGGCGAGGAGGTCCACGAGGTCGGACGACGCGACGGTCGCGGGGTCGAGCAGCGTGCCGAGCCGCACGGCGGGCTGCGGGGCGGGCTGCGGGGCGCGGTCGTCGGCGGGGGCGGCGGTACGGTCCGTGGTCACGCGCACCATCGTGGCAGACCCGCCGACTAGGCTGGTCGCATGACGACGCCTGCCTCCTCCCGCCCTGCCTGGGGCCTCGGACTCGCCACGGTCGCCGACGACGGCACGACGCTCGACGTCTGGTACCCCGCGCCCGTGCTCGGCGCCCCGCCGGAGTCCGACGTCGACATCCCGGTGGAGCTCGACGCCCTCACCGAGCGCGACGACGCCCGCCGGGTGGACGTCGTGGTGGTGCGCACGGTCATCGACCTGGACGCCGCCCCGCAGGACACCGCCGACGCCTACCTGCGCCTCCACCTGCTGTCGCACCGGCTCGTCCAGCCGCACGGCGTGAACCTCGACGGCCTGTTCGGCGTGCTGACCAACGTGGTGTGGACGTCGCACGGCCCGTGCGCCGTGGAGGGCTTCGAGGCCACGCGCCTGCGGCTGCGCGCCGACACCGGCCGCGCGGTCACGGTGCTCGGCATCGACAAGTTCCCGCGCATGGTCGACTACGTCGTCCCCGCGGGCGTGCGGATCGCCGACGCGGACCGCGTGCGGCTCGGGGCGCACCTCGCCGCGGGCACCACGGTCATGCACGAGGGCTTCGTCAACTTCAACGCGGGCACGCTCGGCGCGTCCATGGTCGAGGGCCGGATCTCCGCCGGGGTGGTCGTGGGCGACGGGTCCGACGTCGGGGGCGGCGCGTCGATCATGGGCACGTTGTCCGGGGGCGGCAAGGAGGTCATCCGCGTGGGTGAGCGCTCCCTGCTGGGGGCCAACGCGGGCCTCGGCATCCCGCTCGGCGACGACTGCGTGGTCGAGGCCGGGCTGTACCTCACCGCCGGGACGAAGGTGACCGTGCTCGGGGAGATGGGTGCCGACGGCGACCCGCTCGTCGTGAAGGCGCGCGACCTCGCCGGGCGCGACAACCTGCTCTTCCGCCGCAACTCGCGCACCGGCGCGGTCGAGGTGCTGGAGCGCGGCGGGGTGGGCATCGAGCTCAACGCCGCGCTGCACGCGAACTGACGGTGGGCGGGACCCGACGACGCCGGGCGCGGCGGGCGACCGGCGCCGCCGTCGCCGCCGTCCTCGTCGTCGGGGTCGGCGCGACGGCGGGCGTCGTGTGGTTCCTCGGCCGGACCGACCCGCCCGCGCCCGAGCGCTGCGCGGCCGAGCTGGACGGCACGTCCTGGTACCTGTCCACCACCCAGGCGGAGAACGCGGCGCTGATCGTCGGCACGTCCGTGCGGCGCGACCTGCCCGGCAGGGCCGCGACGATCGCTCTCGCGACCGCCCTCCAGGAGTCGCGGCTCGTCAACATCGACTACGGCGACCGGGACTCCGTCGGCATCTTCCAGCAGCGCCCGTCCCAGGGCTGGGGCACGGTCGACCAGATCATGGACCCGGTCTACTCGACGGGGAAGTTCTACGACGGCCTGGTGAAGGTCGAGGGCTACCAGGACATGGAGGTCACGGACGCGGCGCAGGCCGTGCAGCGCTCGGGCTTCCCGCAGGCGTACGCCCAGCACGAGACACGCTCGCGGGCGTGGGCGTCCGCCCTGACCGGGCACTCCCCCGGCGCCGTGACCTGCACGCTCCACGCGGTCGACGAGGGCGACGCGCCGGTCGGTGCCGCCGCGCGGGACGTCCTCGCGGAGCGGGCCGCGCGCGACCTCGGGCTGCCGGGCGACGCCCTGCGCGCCACCGGCGACGACCAGAGCTCCGTGCGCGTCGACGCGACCACCCTCCCGCTCGAGAGCGACCTCACGACGTGGGCCGTCGCCCACTGGGCGGTCGCGACGGCCTCGGTCACCGGTGCCGAGGAGGTCCGCGCCGGCGGCCAGGTCTGGTCGCGCGCCGACGGGGAGTGGTCCCGTGCGGACGACGAAGACCGCCAGCCCGACGGCCAGGTCACGATCGACCTGGCGGCGGGCTGACGGTCTCGGTCAGCGGTGCGGCCGTGCGCTCAGCGCTGCTCGAGCGCCACGTAGTCGCGCTCGGTCGGGCCGGTGTAGACCTGCCGCGGGCGGCCGATCTTCGTCTGCGGGTCGTGCATCATCTCGCGCCACTGGGCGATCCAGCCAGGCATGCGGCCCAGGGCGAACAGCGGCGTGAACATGGCGGGCGAGAAGCCCATGGCCTTGTAGATGAGGCCGGTGTAGAAGTCCACGTTCGGGTAGAGCTTGCGCTGGACGAAGTAGTCGTCCGACAGGGCGATCTCCTCGAGCCCGCGGGCGATGTCGAGCAGCTCGTCCTTGGCGCCGAGCTGGTCGAGCACGGCGTCCGCGTGCTTCTTGACGATCGCGGCGCGCGGGTCGTAGCTCTTGTAGACGCGGTGCCCGAAGCCCATGAGGCGGACGCCGTCCTCCTTGTTCTTGACCTTCTTCATGAAGGTCTCGACGGAGTCGTCGCCGCTGCGGATGCTCTCGAGCATCGTGAGGACGGCCTCGTTGGCGCCGCCGTGCGACGGGCCGGAGAGGGCGTTGATGCCGGCGGCGACGGACGCGTACAGGGTCGCGTTCGACGAGCCGACGATGCGCACGGTCGACGTCGAGCAGTTCTGCTCGTGGTCGGCGTGCAGGATGAGGAGCTTGTCCATGGCGGACACGAGCACCGGGTCGGACTCCCACTGCTCGTAGGGCCGCGAGAACGTCATGCGCAGGAAGTCGTCCACGTAGCCCCGGGCGTAGTCCGGGTACATGAGCGGCTCGTCGCGCGTGGCGCGGTGCAGGTACGAGGTGATGGTGCGGATCTTCGCGAGGATGAGGACCGTGGCGAGCTCGACAGCCTCCGGGTCGTGCGGGTCCAGCGACTCCGGGTAGTACGTCGGGAGCGCGTTCACCGCCGACGCGAGGATCGACATCGGGTGCCCGCCGCGCGGGAACGACGACAGGAACGCCCGGAAGCCCTCGGGGACCAGCGTGTGACGGTTGACCCGCTCCTCGAACGCCGAGAGCTCGGTGGCCGACGGCAGCTCGCCGTGGATGAGCAGGTAGGCCACCTCGAGGAAGGTGGACGAGTCGGCGAGCTGCTCGATCGGGTACCCGCGGTAGCGCAGGATGCCCTGGTCGCCGTCGATGTACGTGATCGCCGACTCGCACGACGCGGTGTTGGTGAAGCCGGGGTCGACCGTGACCAGGCCCGTGTCCTTGAGCAGGGACGACACGACGATGCCGTCGTTGCCCTCCGTGGCGGGGACGACGGGCAGCTGCCGGGCGGTGCCGTCGACGACGAGCTCGACCGTGGCGGTGTCGCCCGAGGTGCCTGCGGCAGGCGTGGTGGACGTCATGTCTTCCTTCCGTGACGGGCTCCACGGCTCCCGACGACGGGGGCGGTGAGCGCGTGACTCGTGACTCTGGGACGGGGGCGGCCCGGGGCACGCCGACCGCGTGAGTCCTCCAGGGCTACCGCGGCCTGCGGTCGAACCTACCCCCGAATACCAAGGTGTTCCAATCCCCTGCTCATCGCGCAGTCACGCAGATGTGATGCGGACCACAGCATCGGCCACGGAATCGTCCGGAGCGGTGAGCGCGACGCGGACGTGCCGCTCGCCCGCCGAGCCGTAGAACTCCCCGGGGCCGACGAGGATCCCGCGGCGCGCGAACCAGGCCGCGAGGTCGCGCGACGAGGCGCCCACCTGCGGCCCCGTGCGGTCGCCCGTCCCGGCGCGCCCGGCGGGGCGGGCCCAGAGGTACAGCCCCGCCTCGGACCCGTCCACGACGAAGCCGGCCGTCTCGAGGGCTCCGCGCAGGGCCGTCCGCCGGCGGCGGTAGACCTCGCGCTGCGCGAGCACGTGCGCGTCGTCACCCAGCGCGGCCGCCATCGCCGCCTGGACCGGGCCCGGCACGATCATGCCGAGGTGCTTGCGGGTGGCGAGGAGCCGGTCGACCAGGGCCGGGTCGCCCGCCACGAACGCCGCGCGGTACCCGGCCACGTTGGACTGCTTCGACAGCGAGTACGCCACCAGGAGGCCCTCGTGGCTGCCGCCCGTGACGCGGGGGTCGAGCAGGCTGGGCACGCGCGAGACCCCGTCCTCGCCCACCCAGGCGTCGCCCCACGGCAGCTCGGCGTAGCACTCGTCGCTCACGACGACGGCGCCGATGGCTCGCGCCGCCTCCACGACGCGGCGCAGGTGCGCGACGTCGGAGACCTCGCCCGTCGGGTTGCCGGGTGAGTTGACCCACACCAGGCGCACGTCGTCGCGTCCCGCCCAGGCGTCGACGTCGTCGGTGGCCAGCGGCGTCGCGCCGGCCAGGCGCGCCCCCACGTCGTACGTCGGGTACGCGACCGCGGGGTGCACGACCACGTCGCTCGGCCCGAGCCGCAGCAGCGACGGGAGCAGGCCGACGAGCTCCTTCGAGCCGACGGTCGGCAGCACGGCAGCCGGGTCGACGTCGGGGACGCCCCGGCGCCGGGCGAACCAGCCTGCGACGGCGTCGCGCAGCGCGGGCGTGCCGTGCGTCTGCGGGTAGCCGTGCGAGTCGGACGCCGCGGCGAGGGCGTCGCGGACCACGGCCGGGGTCGGGTCGACGGGCGTGCCGATCGAGAGGTCGACGACACCGCCGGGGTGGGCGCGGGCGGTGGCCCGCACGTCCCCCAGCGTGTCCCAGGGGTAGGGCAGGGAACCGAGGTCCGCGAAGCCCATCAGGCCTGGGGCGGCAGGGCGGCGATCATGGGGTCGTCCTTCTCGATGAGCCCCATCTTCGCGGCGCCGCCGGGCGAGCCCAGGTCGTCGAAGAACTCGACGTTCGCGCGGTAGTAGTCCTTCCACTGCTCGGGGACGTCGTCCTCGTAGTAGATGGCCTCCACCGGGCACACCGGCTCGCACGCACCGCAGTCGACGCACTCGTCCGGGTGGATGTAGAGCGACCGCGAGCCCTCGTAGATGCAGTCCACGGGACACTCCTCGATGCACGCCTTGTCCTTGACGTCGACGCACGGCTGAGCGATCACGTAGGTCACTGCGGGCTACCTTCCAGGTGACGAGGGGCCGCGTCCCGCCGGGGCGGTCTGCGGTGCTCGATGCTTCTTCGGCGATACCGGCGCGGGCGCTGCCCGCGCGGCCAACTCTAGTATCGCTGACGTGGTGCCTTCGCCGTCAGCCGTCCCACCTGCCGTACCGCCCCCCGCCGGTCCCCCCTGGACCCGGCTCCCCGTGGGCGCGCGCGTCGTCGTACGACGCCGCCTGACGCCGTCGGAGGCCGCCGCCGCCGGCGCCCGCTGGACCGACGTCGTCGGCGTCCTCACGGCCGTGTCCGAGGACGGGCTCCGGGTGCGGGCCGACCGCTCCCCCGGCCTCCCCGAGGTGGCCGTCCCCGCCGCCGAGGTCGAGGCGGTGAAGCCGGTCCCGCCGCGCCGACCGCGCCGGGGTCGCCCCGAGCAGGCCTGACGCCCGCCGTCACCCCCGCTCGGAGGAGGCCTGCCGCGGCACGCGCACGTGCACCGCGTCGTCGTCGACGCCGGTGACGACGGCACCCGCCGTGCAGCGCGCGACGAGGGCGTCGACCAGCTCGGCGCGCCAGCCCGTCCCGACCGCCAGGCTCGCCGCCGAGCCGTCGGGCCGCGGACCGCGGGCCGAGCGCCGCTCCCGCACCTCGTCGGCGGCGTGGAAGACGTCGTGCAGCGAGCCGTTCGTCTCCAGCGCGCCGATGACCACCTCGAGGTCGCGCACCACCTTGCGCAGGGCGGGCGCCACCCAGGCGGCGTTCTCCGTGACCATCGCCTCCGTGCGGGCAGGATCGGTGAGCGCCACCCGGGTGCCGTCGCGGAAGCTGCCGGCCGCCAGGCCGAGCGCGAGGTCGCGCACGGGCGCGCCCGCCACGGCGTTGAGCAGCTGCGTGGCCACGACGTGCGGCACGTGGCTGACCAGGGCGGCCGCCTCGTCGTGCCGGTCGTCGGTGACCACGGCCGCCGTGCCCGCCAGCGGCCCGGTCACCAGGCGGAGCACCTGGGCCAGACGGGTCGGCTCGTCCGGCGCGGCCGCGCCGGGGTCGGCGACCGTCACAGCCCAGGGCGCGCCGTCGAGCAGGGCCGCGTCCGACGCGCCGAACCCGCTGTGCTCGGTGCCGGCCATCGGGTGCGCACCCACGTACCGGTCGCCCAGGCCCGCGGCCCGTACCGCGGCGCGCACCGGCCCCTTGACGCTGCCGACGTCGGTGAGGGTCGCACCGCCGTCGCCCAGGAGCGGCGCGAGCTCCGCCGCCGTCGCCCGCACGGCCCGCAGCGGCACGGCCAGCACCACCAGCTCGGGACCCGCCGCGCACAGCCGGGCGAGGTCGTCCTCGACGCGCAGCCCCACCGCCCGCGCGTCGGCGCGGGTGCCGGGGTCCAGGTCGGTGGCGACGACGTCGACGCCGCGCGCCGCCAGCAGCCTGGTCAGCGACCCTCCGACCAGGCCCAGCCCGACGACCCCCACGGTGCCCGTGCCGCGAGAGCGCGAGCCGGGGCCGGGACCGGGGCCGGGGCCGTGCGAGGTCACCACAGCAGCCCCTGCGCGAGGGTCGCCGCCGCGTCCTGCTGCCGCACGCTGCCGGTCGGCGCGTGGTCGGGCAGCACACCGTCCAGGCCCGGGCCGCCGGGCGACACCGGGAAGGCGCCCAGCACCTTGAGCGAGTCGCCCGCGCCGAGGAGGGCGGCGAACAGGTCCCGCACGCGCGGCTCCCAGGGTGCGCCGTCGAGCGTCACGACGAAGACGTACTGGCTCTCGCGCACCTTCAGCGGACGTTCCACGAGGCTCGTCATGTTGACGCCGCGCGCCGCGAACTCGCCCGTGACCCGCGCGAGCACGCCGGGACCCGTGACGACCGGCGTCATCGCCAGCATCGTGCGCCACGTGCCCGGGCCGGCGGCGCGGACCGGCGCCCACGCCTCGTCGGCCGCGTCGCGGCGGCACAGGACGAGGAAGCGTGTCCGGGCGCCGGCGAAGTCCTCCACGCCCGTCGCGAGGGTCTCCAGGCCGTACAGCTCACCGCACAGGCGGGGGCCGAACGCGACCTGGTGGTCGCCCAGGTCACGGCACGCCGCCGCGTTGGAGGACGCCGGCACGGGCAGCAGGCCACGCTCGGCGACGAACCGGCTGCACTGCGCCAGACCGTGCGGGTGGGCGGTGGCCTCGCGCAGGCCGGGGCCGCCGGCCCGCCCGGGGCGGACGAAGGCGTCGAACGACACGTCCAGCACGACCTCGTCGACCGCCACCACGTCAGGGCTGCCCAGGAGCGCGTCGAGCGACGGCACCACGTACCCCTCGACCGAGCTCTCGATCGCGACGACCCCGCGGTCGGCGGCGCCCGACGCGACCGCGTCGTGCACCTCACGGACCGTGGACAGCGGCTCCTGGCCCGCCCCTGTCCCCGAGCCGCCCGACCTGCCCGGCCGCCCGGTCCAGCGGCGCGCCGCCTCGTGGGTGAACGTGCCCTCCGGCCCGAGGTACGCGACCGTCATGCCCCGGCCTGCCCGCCCTCTGCCCAGCGCGGCGCGAGCGGCACCGGTCCCGGCACGAAGCCCTCCCCGGGCAGGACCGCGAGCGTGCGGTGCGCGACGCCGCGGGCGTCCAGCTCGGCGACGAGGCCGTCGAGCACGGCGACCGACGGGCAGCGGAAGGAGGTGAAGAAGACGTGCGGCCCGTGGGTCGACGGGTGGCTGCGCAGGTGCTGCAGGTCGACCCCCGCGGCCGAGAGCACGGCCAGGGTGTCCTGCAGCGACCCGCGGTGGTCGTCCGACGGCCCCACGGCGAGCCAGACCTGGGCCGGCACGTCGAAGCGCGGCCACGCTGCGCGCGCCTCCAGCAGTCCGTACCAGACCGGACGGCGGCCGGCGAGCCGCTCGCTGCCCGGCACCTCCGCCCACCCTGCCGGGACGCGCGACCGCTCGACGACGATCGAGCCCGCCTGGCCGGCGAGCGCGACCCGCTCGTCGACGGACGTCCGGGTCGGCACGAGCCGCGGGCTCACGCCCATGCCGCGCAGCAGGTCCTGGCAGTCCCGCATCCCGGCCTCGTCGATGACGACCTGGCCGCCCGACGCGCCCGCCGGGGCGACCCACACCCACTGCGGCGCGACGGCGACGGCCGCCGTGACGATCAGCGACGGGTCGCCCGCCAGGATCGCCTCCTCGAGCGCGGGCGACGGCTGCTCCGGGTGGCCCAGGTGCACGACCGCGGCGAGGTCGTCGATCGTCGCCACCGTGGCGAGCGTGTCCGACGTCGTCCCCAGGTCGAGCAGCTCGAGCGACTCGTCCGCCACGGCCGTGACCACCACCGACCCCGCGGCGACCCCCGACCACCCCGCGTCGTGCGCCGCCTGCGCGGCGTGCGCCGGGGACTCGCGTTCCGAGCGTCCGAGCATCAGTCCTCCTCGGTCTTGCCGTCGTCGCCGCCGTCGGTGCCGCTGCCGCCGGTGTCGTCCTTCGCCTGCCGCTCGTCGTCCCGGTCGGCCTTCGGCTGGTCGCACACGACCGGGTTGTCGGGCTTGTAGGTCCAGGTCTTCGACTCGTCCTTGACCTGCTTGCCGTCGCGGAACACCTGGCGGTAGTTCGTGATCGTGAAGCCGTCGCTCCCGCCGGGGTAGCTCTCGCACGACGCGCCGGAGCTGTGCACGGCGGTGGCGGGCACGATGTTGTGCTTGTCGCCGGCCCTCGTCGTGACGTCGTAGTACGGGGTGGACCAGATCGCCACGTGCACCTCGCCGCCCGAGACCCACGACTGCATGACGGCGCCGTACGGCGTGTCGTTGGTGAACTTCATGTCGATGGCGCCCACGTAGATGGTCGCCTCGCGCCCCGCCGGGTACCGGTCGAACCAGTAGCTGTGGGGCTGGTGGCCCGCGTCGTCGTACCCGGCGAAGTAGGCCGCGTTGTAGGTGGTCGTGGCCATCTGCGACAGCCCGCCGCCGATCGCGTCGGTGTGCACGCCGTTGCTGATGACGCCGGACTGCACGTACCCGTTCGCCGCCGAGACGGGCGACAGGGTGTCGAGCAGTGAGAACGTCTCGCCCGGGGCGACGAGCGTGCCGGTGACGAGCTCGGCGCCGCGGATCAGGTTCCGGGTCCTGACCGTGTCGCTCGTCAGCGGGGTGGCGAACTGGGAGACGACCTCCTTGACCCCCATCTTCTCCAGCCCCTCCTTGGTGCGCTCGGGGTCGCGCTCCGTCAGCTCGAGCTGCACGGTGCGGTCGTCGCCGACCGCGGCCTTCCCGACGGCCGCCGCGGTGTCGTCGGGGTCGAGGGACGTCCCCTGCTCCCCGCCCTCGACGACGGGCTTGCCGTCGCGGAACACGAAGTGGGCGTCGTCCGGCTCCGTGAGCAGGTCGTCGGTCTCGTCCACCACCACCGAGACGATCTTCTCGCCGTCGAAGCGCGCGACGAGCGCGCCGTCCGTGTTCTTGTAGGTCGTCACCTGGCCGAGCGTCTTGCGTCCGAGCTCGGCGGTCTGGTCGCCGACCTCGACCTCGACGGGGCCGCTGACGACCTGCTTCGCCTCGGCCAGGGCCGTGTCCGTCTCGTCCTGGGTGACCGCCGGGGCGACGGTCTTCGTCGGCAGGTCGACCGGGCCCGAGGCGACGAGCCACGCGTCGGCCACGGCATCCACCGACTCGTCCACCACCACGCTGGAGCCGTCCTTGGCCTTCGTGGCGACGGCCTTCCCGGCCCGGAAGCCGACCGTGCCGTCCACGGGCTCCACCTGCAGGGACTCCTCCAGGCCGGAGAGCGTCTTCGTCAGTGCCGTCCGGCTGACGTCCACGACGGGGTCCACCTCGCCGCCGCCGACGACGTGCTCCCACAGGCGCGTGGGGTCGAGCGAGAAACCGGTCAGCCCGTCGACCGTCCCCTCCGCGTCGAAGGACAGGCCTGCGTCGGCAGGGTCGACGGTGCTCGTCGCCTCGCCCGCCTGGACCGTGATCGGCTCGGCGGCGCGGGGCCCCAGACCGTCGTCCAGCGCGGACACCGCCGCGGCGCTCTTCATCCCGCCGATGTCGACGCCGGCGACCGACGTGCCCTTCGGCACGGTGCCGGCGACGGCCATCTGCGCCCCGGCGTAGAGGCCCGCGACCACGACCAGGCCGACGCCGGCCCAGAGCGCGACCTTCGGCGCACGGCTCGGGGCGCCGTCCCCCGCCAGCCCGTCGAGCGGGGAACCCCCGGAGCCGGCAGGCGGAACAGCCGGACCCGCTGGGCCCGTGGGACCTGCCGGGCCGGCGGGTCCGCCAGGCGCACCAGGAGCGCCCGTGGCGGCGAACGGCGCGGCAGCCGTCGTGGACACGGCCGGCAGCGCCTGGGTGGGCGCCCCGGTCGACGGCGCCGGCACCGTGGCGATGATGCGCTGCTCGTACAGGCGCACCCGGGGCTGGTACGGGACCTCGGACTCCGGCGACTCGGACTCCGGCGACCCGGGCTCCGGCGACCCGGGCTCCGGCGACCCAGCCTCCGGCGACCCAGGCTCCCGCGGCGGAACAGGGGTGGACCCGGGCGCGCTCCCCGGGGCCGCCGCCGAGACCGTGCCGGGTTCGGTGCCGGGTCCGGTGCCGGGGCCGGTGCCGGGGCCGGTGCCGGGGCCGGTGCCGGTGCCGGGTCCGGGACGTGCGGGCTCGGCGGGTGCGGACCCGGTGCTCTCCGGATCGCGCTCGGTCGGGTGACCCATGCAGAGGCTCCGTCAGGGTGAGGTGCGGGGACGACGCCCCGGGAGGACAGGTGACGCGGGGCGGGCCCGCGTGCAGGATCCTACTCGGGAGCCCCCGACGCACGGCCCCGCAGTTCGGGTGAAAGCGTCATTTCGGACTCGGGTTCGCACACGTTCGTCACCGTGGCCGCCATGGCGCGCACGGGACGGTCACACCCGACCGGTCACACCCGACCGGTCAGCCCCGACCGGTCAGCCCCGACGGTCGGTGAACCAGGAGCGCGGCAGGAACGCGCCGACGAGGAACATCAGGAGTCCGCCGTAGGTCCACACGAGGCCCACCGCCTGAGCCGGGACGACCACGTCCCCGCCGGGCCCGGCGACCGAGAGCACCTGCACGGCCACGACCCAGCCCGCGCCCGCGGCCAGCAGCGGGCCGAGACCCGCCCACGCCCGGCACAGCACTGCCGTCGAGAGAGTGATGGCGAGGGCCAGCACGATGCCGAGCGGCAGGTCGTGCCACTGCGTGCGGTGCGCCACCGTGCCCAGCACCCCGACGACCGCGCCGAGGGCCAGGGCGAGCACCGCGCGCGCGGCGGACCGCCACCACCGGCCGGGACGGGCCGGGACGGAGCCGGTGGAGGGCGACGTCGGGTGCACGGGCGTGGTCATCGCGACGAGCCTACCGGCGCGGACACCAGGTACGACTCGTGCGCGAGCACCGGGGCGAGCACGCCGTTGCTCAGCGCGTACCACCCGAGGAGGCCGGTCGCCGCCCTGGCCGCCGAGGCGTGCTGCACCTGCGTGGCGTGCGCCCGCATCGCCTCGAGCACGCGGTCCAGCACGGGTGCGACGTCGACGGTGCGCACCTCGCCGGTCGAGAGCTCCGCGTCGTGCGCGGCGAGGGGAGGCAGGTCCTCGTCGGGGTCGGGGAACGTGAGGCCCGCCCGGGCCGCGAGAGTCCGGGCGTCCGGGTCGGCGGCGAGGGCGCGGCGCCCTGCTCGCAGCGCCGCGGAGGAGGCGACCGCCTGCCAGAACTCGGCGCCCGCCCACGGCTCCCCCGGCAGGCCAGCACCGGGGTCGGCGGCGAGCGCGAGCGCGCGGGCCGTGACCTCGTGGGTGCGCACGTGGTCCGGGTGGCCGTAGCCGCCGCGCGTCTCGTAGGTGGCGACGACGTCGGGCCGGTGGGCGCGCACGAGCGCCGCGAGCCGCGCCGCGGCGTCGTCCAGCGGCACCCGCGCGAAGGCGGTCGGCGGCGCGTCGTCCGCGGGCCCCGCGATCCCCGGGGCGACCCACGTCATGCCCGAGTCCTCGAACCGGGGACGACGGCCGGAGCCAGGGTCGCCGGACGCCTCGGTCCCCCGGGCGGGCCGTGCGTCCGAGAGGTCGGCCGCGTCGAGGAACACCTGCCCGACGGCGTCCGGACCGCCGCCGAGCGCGGCGACGGCCGCGGCCACCTCCCCCTCGCGGTGGGCGGCGAGCGCGGGACCGTCGCCCTCCAGCCGGGCCAGGCCCGTGGGGTGCGCGGGGGTGTCGATGACCTCGCCCCGCTCGCCGCGGGTGCAGGTCACGACCGTGACGGGACGCCCGGCGGCCGCCCACGAAGCGATCAGCGCACCGGTCGCGAGGGTCTCGTCGTCCGGGTGCGCGTGCACCGCGAGCAGCCCCACGGGCGTCGCCGGTCGATCAGGCGCGCTTGGCGCGGGCGACGGCGCGAGCGCGGGAGGTCGCGTCGAGCTCGACCTTGCGGATGCGCACGACCTCCGGCGTCACCTCGACGCACTCGTCCTCGCGCGCGAACTCGAGGGACTCCTCCAGCGTGAGCTTGCGCGGCGGGATGAGGTTCTCGAAGTTGTCGGCGGTCGAGGACCGCATGTTCGTCAGCTTCTTCTCCTTGGTGATGTTGACGTCCATGTCCTCGTTGCGGGAGTTCTCGCCGACGATCATGCCCTCGTAGACCTCCTGCGTGGGGTCGACGAAGAACGAGCCGCGCTCCTGCAGGTTGATCATGGCGAACGGCGTCACCTTGCCCGCACGGTCGGCCACGAGGGAGCCCGTGTTGCGCGACTCGATCGGACCGTGCCACGGCTCGAAGCCCTCGGAGATCGAGGCGGCGATGCCGGTGCCGCGCGTCTCGGTGAGGAACTGCGTGCGGAAGCCGATGAGGCCGCGCGCCGGGACCATGAACTCCATGCGCACCCAGCCGGTGCCGTGGTTGCTCATCGTCTCCATGCGGCCCTTGCGCTGCGCGAGGAGCTGCGTCACGGCGCCGAGGTACTCCTCGGGCACGTCGATCGTCATGCGCTCCATCGGCTCGTGCCGCTTGCCGTCGATCTGCTTGGTGACGACCTGCGGCTTGCCGACGGTGAGCTCGAAGCCCTCGCGGCGCATCTGCTCGACGAGGATCGCCAGCGCCAGCTCGCCGCGGCCCTGCACCTCCCACGCGTCGGGACGCTCGGTCGGCAGCACCTTGAGCGACACGTTGCCGATGAGCTCCGCGTCGAGGCGGTCCTTGACCTGGCGCGCGGTGACCTTGTGGCCCTTGCCGCCCTTGCCGGCCAGCGGCGACGTGTTGATGCCGACGGTCATCGAGATCGCCGGGTCGTCCACCGTGATCAGCGGCAGCGGGCGCGGGTCGTCCACGTCGGTGAGGGTCTCGCCGATCATGATGTCCGCGATGCCCGCGACGGCGACGATCTCGCCCGGGCCGGCCGACTCGGTGGGCACCCGGTCGAGCGCCTTGGTCTCGAGGAGCTCCGTGATCCGGACGCTCGACAGCGTGCCGTCGTGGCGGGCCCACGCCACCGTCTGGCCCTTGCGCAGCGTCCCGTTGAAGATCCGCAGCAGCGCGAGGCGGCCGAGGAACGGCGACGCGTCGAGGTTGGTGACGTGCGCCTGGAGCGGCATGTCGGCGTCGAACGTGGGCGCCGGGATCTTCTCGAGGATCGTGGCGAACAGAGGCTCGAGGTCCTCGTTGGCGGGCAGCGCGCCGTCGCCGGGCTGGTCGATCGACGCACGGCCGGCCTTCGCGGACGCGTAGACGACGGGCACGTCGAGGATGGCGTCCAGGTCGAGGTCGGGCACCTCGTCGGACAGGTCGCTCGCGAGGCCCAGCAGCAGGTCGGTGGTCTCCCCCACGACCTCGGTGATGCGGGCGTCCGGGCGGTCGACCTTGTTCACGACCACGATGACGGGCAGCTTCGCGGCCAGCGCCTTGCGCAGCACGAAGCGGGTCTGGGGCAGCGGGCCCTCCGACGCGTCGACGAGCAGCACCACGCCGTCGACCATCGACAGGCCGCGCTCGACCTCGCCGCCGAAGTCGGCGTGGCCCGGGGTGTCGATCACGTTGATGGTGATCCCGCCGGGCTCGCCGACGCTCGCGGCCGACGGACCGGCGTACCGGACCGCGGTGTTCTTCGCGAGGATCGTGATCCCCTTCTCGCGCTCCAGGTCGCCGGAGTCCATCACGCGGTCGTCCACGTGCTGGTGGGCGGAGAAGGCGCCTGCCTGGCGCAGCATGGCGTCCACGAGGGTCGTCTTGCCGTGGTCGACGTGGGCGACGATCGCCACGTTGCGCAGGTCTGAGCGCACAGACATCGAGGGTCTCTTTTCCTGGGGAGGGAGGGGTGGCCCGCGATCGGGCCTCGGCTATCTTACCTGCCGCGCGAACCCGCTCGCGGACCGGCCCCGGACCCCGCCCCGACCCGCCCCGCTCAACCGCCCGCTGGACCGCCCGGTCCGCGCCCGTCGTCCGGTCCCGGCTCCGGCGCCCTGCCGGGCTTGGTGTCCCGCCGTCGGGGCACGCGCAGCCGGAGCGCGCCGGGCGCAGGCGGCAGCACGTTCTCCCAGCGCCCGGCGAGCGTCGTCGCGACCTTCTCGGTCACGTGCTCGGTGAGCGCCGTGCGTGCCGCCCGCCGTTCGGCGCGCACGATCGCGCGGTGCTCCACCCCGAGCTCCTTGACGATCGAGACAGCCATCCCGATGAGCACGAGCGAGAACGGCAGGGCGATGAGGATCGCCGCCGTCTGGAGGGCCTGCAGACCGCCCGCCAGCAGCAGCGCCGCCGCGACGAGGCCCTGGAGCACGGCCCAGAACAGCCGGCTCCACAGCGGCGGGTTCGGGTTGCCGCCGTTGGCGAGCATGTCGACGACGAACGACCCGGAGTCGGACGACGTGACGAAGAAGACGACCACCAGCACGATGCCCGCGACGGCGAGCCACGTGCCGCCGCCCGGCAGCGACGCGAAGAGCTGGAACATCGCCGTGTCGGTGTTCACGCCTCCGGTCGCGGGGTCGAGCATGCTGCCCGGCTGCGTCATCTCCTGGTGCAGGCCCGCGCCGCCGAACACGCTGAACCAGATCGTGGCGACGGCCATCGGCACCGCGAGCGTGCCGAGCACGAACTCCCGCACGGTGCGGCCGCGGGAGATCCGGGCGATGAAGACGCCGACGAACGGCGCCCAGGAGATCCACCAGCCCCAGTAGAAGATCGTCCAGCTCGACTCCCACGCCAGGCCCTCGTCGCCGCGGAAGGCCAGGGTGTCGAAGGTCATCTGGATGACGTTCGCGAAGTAGTACCCGAATGACTGCACCCAGCTGCGCAGGAGGAACAGGGTAGGCCCGATGACCAGCACGACCACGAGGACCACGCCCGCGAGCACCATGTTGCCGTTCGACAGCCACTTGATGCCCTTGGAGAGACCGGAGGCGACGGACAGCGCGGCGAGCGCCGTGATCGCCGCGATGAGGCCGATCTCCAGCGCCGTGCTGGGCTCCACGACGTCCAGGTAGCCCAGCCCGTGCGCGACCTGCAGCACCCCGAGGCCGAGCGACGTGGCGACGCCGAAGACCGTGCCGATGATCGCCACGACGTCGATGACGTTGCCCAGCCAGCCCTTGACCCGGTCGCCGAGCAGCGGCTCCAGCGCCCAGCGGATCGACACGGGCCGGCCCTTGCGGTGGATCGCGTACGCGAGCGCGAGACCGGCGACCACGTAGATCGCCCAGGCGTGGAAGCCCCAGTGCACGTAGGTCTGGGAGATCGCCGCCTGGGCGAGGGTGGCGTCGTCGCCGGTGACGCCCGGCTTCGGGCTGACGAAGTGGGACAGCGGCTCGGACACGCCGTAGTAGACGAGGCCGATGCCCATCCCGGTGGCGAAGAGCATCGAGAACCAGACCGGGAGCTTGAAGTCCGGCGTCTCGTCGTCCGGGCCCAGCACGATGTCGCCGAACCGGCTGAGCCCCATCCAGATCGCGAAGATCACGAAGCAGGCGACGAGGAGGACGTAGTACCAGCCGAACGCGCCGATGACCTCGGACTGGAGCGCGTTCATCACGTTCGTCGTCGCGTCCGTGGCGAAGACGGCGAGCAGCACGAAGAGCAGGATGATGCCGGCTGCAGGGTAGAAGACCCCGCGGGACAACGTCGACGCGCGCGTCATGCCCCTCACCCTGACGCCGAGTGCCCGGGCCGGCAAACGGAAGAGGGGCCGCCCGGCGCTGCCGGACGGCCCCTCTCGCGTCGTGCGTCGCGTCAGCCCGCGATCGCGGCGCCCTCCAGGCCGGCGCCGGGGATGGCAGCCAGGAGGTCACGCGTGTACTGCTCGCGCGGGTTGTCGAACACCTCGTCGGTGGTGGCCTGCTCGACGACCCGGCCCGTCTGCATGACGACGACCTGGTCGGCGATCTGGCGGACCACCGCGAGGTCGTGCGTGATGAACAGGTACGACAGCCCCAGCTCCGACTGCAGGTTGCCCAGCAGGTCGAGGATCTGCGCCTGGACCAGCACGTCGAGGGCGGACACGGCCTCGTCGAGCACGATCACCTCGGGACGGAGGGCGAGCGCCCGCGCGATGGCGATGCGCTGGCGCTGGCCGCCCGAGAGCTCGTTCGGGAAGCGCCGCATCGCCGACTGGGGCAGCGCCACCATGTCGAGCAGCTCGCGCACCCGCTTCTCGCGCTCCTTCCTGGAGCCCACCTTGTGCAGGGCGAGCGGCTCCTCGATGGAGCGGAAGATCGAGTACGTCGGGTCGAGCGAGCCGTACGGGTTCTGGAACACCGGCTGGATCCGGCGGCGGAACGCGAAGGCCTCCTTGGTGGAGAACCGCGAGATGTCCGCGCCGTCGAACTCGACCGTGCCGGACGTGGCGTCGAGCAGCCCGAGCACCATGTTCGCGGCGGTCGACTTGCCGGAGCCCGACTCCCCCACCAGCGCGAGCGTGTGCCCGCGCTTGAGGGTGAAGCTCACGTCGTCGACGGCCTTGAACTCCGTCGACGCCCCGGGCCTGCCACCGCGGATGTTGAAGACCTTGGTGAGGTTCCGGGCCACGACGATGTCCGACGTGCCGGCGGCCTGCGCCCCGGCGCGGGGCACCGTGGCGTCGAGGTCGGGGGCCAGCAGGTCGTCCGACTCCTCGCCCGCCTCGCGCGCCACCTGGATCCGGCGGGACGCGAGCGACGGCGCGGAGGCGACGAGACGTCGCGTGTACGGGTGCTGCGGGTCGGCGAGGATCTGCCGGGCGGGGCCCGACTCGACCACGCGGCCCTTGAACATCACCACGAGGTGCTCGGCGCGCTCGGCGGCCAGGCCCAGGTCGTGGGTGATGAACAGGACGGCGGTGCCGAGCTCCTGCGTGAGCACCTCGAGGTGGTCGAGGATCTGCCGCTGCACGGTGACGTCGAGGGCCGACGTCGGCTCGTCCGCGATGAGCAGCTTCGGCCGCGAGGCCAGGCCGATCGCGATGAGCGAGCGCTGCCGCATGCCGCCCGAGAACTCGTGCGGGAACTGCCGCGCGCGCCGCTCGGCGTCGGGCAGGCCGGCCTCCTGGAGCAGGCCCGCGACGCGGTCCTTGCGCTCCTGCTTGCCGCCCTCGAAGCCGTTGGCCTTGAGCGCCTCCTCGATCTGGGTCCCGATGCGCCAGACCGGGTTGAGGTTGGACATCGGGTCCTGCGGGACGAGGCCGATGTCGCGGCCGCGCATCGCCTCGATCTCCGTCCGGGGCAGGCCGACGATCTCGCGGCCGTCGAACATGATGCTGCCGCCGGTGACCTTGCCGGTGCCCGGCAGCAGGTCGATCACGGCGTGCGCGGTCGTCGACTTGCCGGATCCCGACTCGCCGACGATCGCGACCGCCTGGCCGGGGTAGACCGTGATGTCCGCGCCGCGGACGGCGTGCACCTCGCCCTCGGAGGTGTTGAACGTCACCTCGAGGTCGCGGATCTCGAGCAGGGGCTTGTCGGTCCCGGCCTCGTAGCTCGAGCCGTCGCCTCCACCCGCGGGCAGGTTGCCGTTCGTCACGGGGAACTGTGTCGTCATCGCTTCCGTGCCTTCGGGTCGAGGGCGTCGCGAACCACGTCGCCCATCATGATGAAGCCGAGCACCGTGAGAGCCAGGCCGCCGGCCGGGTAGAAGAGGATCTCCGGGGCCACGCGGATGGACCTCTGCGCCATGCTGATGTCGCCGCCCCACGAGACCGTGCTCGGCGGCAGGCCGATGCCGAGGAAGCTCAGCGTCGCCTCGGCGACGATGAACGTGCCCAGGGCGACGGTCGCGTACACGATGATCGGCGCGGCCGAGTTGGGCAGGACGTGCCGGAGCAGGATCTTGCCGCGGCCCATGCCGAGCGAGCGGGCGGCCGTGACGAACTCGTTGTTCTTCACGGACATCACCGTGCCGCGCGTGATGCGGGCGATGGACGTCCACCCGAACGCGGCGAGCACGAAGGCGACGGTGAAGCTCGTCCGGTTGGTCGTGACCGACATGAAGACGATGGCGGCCAGCACCAGCGGGATGGCGAAGAAGATGTCCGTGATGCGCGACAGGACGGCGTCGAACCAGCCGCCGTAGTAGCCGGCGACGGCACCCATGGCGGTGCCGATGATGACGACCATCACGGTCGACATGACGCCCACGAGCACCGACGCGCGGGCGCCGTAGATGGTGCGGGAGAAGATGTCGCAGCCCTGCTTGTCGAAGCCGAAGATGTGCCCCGGCTCCGGCCCCGCGAGGGAGTTCGACAGCTCGCACTCGTACCGGGGGTGGATGTCCGTGAACCAGCCGGGGAAGGCGGCCACGATGACGACGAGGACGATGATCGCGGCCGACACCCAGAACAGCGGGCGGCGGCGCATGTCGCGCCAGGCCTCGCGCCACAGGCTCGAGGGCGCCGCGTCGGCCCGGACCGCGTCGACGGCCCCGAGGCCGCCCTCGTCCACCGCGGCGGCGAAGTGCTCCTGCCCGGGGCGGGGTCGCCGCCCGCCGGGCACGGTCTCGAAACGGTTCTCAGGCATAACGGATCCTCGGGTCGAGGGCGGCGTAGAGGAGGTCGACGAGCAGGTTCGCGAGGATGTACACGAGGACCAGCACCGTGGTGATCGCGACGACGGTCACGTTCTCGCCGCGGATGATCGCCTGGTAGAGCGTTCCGCCGACGCCTTGGATGTTGAAGATGCCCTCGGTGACGATCGCCCCGGCCATGAGGTTGCCGAGGTCGGCGCCGAGGAAGGTCACCACGGGGATGAGCGAGTTGCGCAGCACGTGGCGGCCGGTGACCTGGGTGCGGCTCAGGCCCTTGGCGCGCGCGGTGCGCACGTAGTCGGCGCTGAGGTTCTCGCCCACCGACGTGCGGGTCAGCCGCAGCACGTACGCGAACGACGTCGCTGCCAGCACCACCGCGGGTAAGAACAGCTCGTACAACCCTGGGTCGTTGCCGACGCTGACAGGGAACCACCCCAGCTTCACGCCGAAGATGAACTGCAGGACGAAGCCGATGACGAAGGTCGGCACCGCGATGACCACGAGGCTGAGGACCAGCACCGTGCCGTCGAAGATGCCGCCCTTGCGCATACCGGCGATGAGTCCGAACAGGATGCCGAACACGCCCTCGAGGATGAGGGCCATGATCGCGAGCTGGAAGGTGATGGGGAACGCGTGCGCCATCACGTCCGTGATCTCGCGGCCGCGGAAGTCCACCCCGAAGTCGAGCGTGAACACCCCGCGCAGGAACAGCAGGTACTGGACGATGAACGGCTTGTCGAGGTTGTACTCCGCGCGGATCTGCTCCTGGACCGCCTCGGGGAGACCGCGCTCCCCGCCCAGGCCGGCCACGGGGTCACCGGGACGGAGGAACACCATCGCGTACAGCAGGAGGGTCGCCCCCAGGAACACAGGGATCATCTGCAAGAGCCTGCGTCCGAGATACCAGAGCATGTGTGTTGTCTCCTCGTTCGCTCCGGGGATCCCCCGGGCTACGGGTCGTTGTCCGGCCGTCGTTGCCCGGACAGCCACGGGGGCGGAGCGTGCGTCGTCGGCACGCCCCGCCCCCATCACGGTCGGGTGGCCGACCGCGACGCTACAGGACGCGGTCGGCGGGTTCCGAATCGGACCGCCGACCCAGGGCTCGCGGACGGGGTGCCCGTCCAGGATGCCCTGGGTCGACGGTCGTCATCGGACGGGGGTCACGAGTTCTTCGTGACCTGGTACAGCAGCGGGTCGCTGTCCCAGCCGAACACCACGTTGTCGACGTCCTCGCCGTAGCCGGCGGTGACGTTCTGGTACCAGAGCGGGATGCCAGGCATGTCCTTGAACAGGATCGTCTGGGCCTCCTTGTAGAGCGCGATCGCCTTCTCGGGCGTGTCGGCGCCGTTCGCCTCCTTGAGCTTGGCGTCGAACTCCTTGCTCGAGTACTGCGCGTCGTTCGAGCCAGCACCCGTGCCGTAGATCGGCCCGAGGAAGTTGCTCATGGCCGGGTAGTCGGCCTGCCAGCCGCCACGGAACAGGCCCTTGAGGGTCTGGTTGTCACGCGCGTCGAGGAACTCGTCGAACGTGGGGAACGGGGCGAACTCGCAGTCGACGCCGAGGGCGCTGCGGATGTTGTTGCAGACCGCGTCGACCCAGGTCTGGTGGTCGGAGTCCGCGTTCGAGGCGATGGTGATCGCCTTGTCACCGAACTTCGAGATGCCCTCGGCCTGGTCCCACAGCTGCTTGGCCTTCTCGGGGTCGTACTTGAGGACCTCGTTGCCCGGGATGTCGTCCGACCAGCCGTCGATCACGGGAGACGTGAAGTCGGTGGCCGGCGTGCGGGAGCCGTTGTAGATCGTCTTGGTGATCTCGTCACGGTTGATGGCCATCGAGACGGCCTGGCGACGCATGTGCCCCGCCTCGCCGCCCCACTCAGGCAGGTACTCCGGGACGTTGACGACCTGGATGACGGCCGACGGCTGGTTGACCGCACGGTCGCCCAGGTCGTCCTCGAACGTGGCGAAGGCCGACGACGGGACGTTGGTGACGATGTCCAGGTTGCCCGAGAGGAGGTCGTTGTACGCGGTGTCCTCCTCGGTGTAGGCGATCAGGTCGATGCCACCGTTCTGGACCTTGCGCGCACCCTGGTAGTCCTTGTTCGGGCGCAGCGAGATCTGCTGGTTGTGCTCCCACGAGTCCAGCATGTACGGGCCGTTGCCGACCGGCTTCTCACCGAAGGCCTTCGGGTCGTCGAAGAACGAGTCCGGCAGCGGCATGAACGCCGCGTAGCCGAGACGGGTCTTGAAGTCGGACTCGGGCTGCATCAGCTTCACCGTGAACTCGGTGTCCGACACGACCTTGAGGCCCGTCAGCTCCGAGTCCTTCTCGTACGAGAAGCCCTCGATGGGCTCGAAGAAGTACGACAGGTTCTGCTTGTTCGACAGCTTGGCGCCGTAGTTCCACGCCTTCACGTAGCTGTCGGCCGTCACCGGGGTGCCGTCCGTGAACTTCCAGCCGTCCTTGATCTTGATCGTGTAGGTCTGCTGGTCTTCGGTGTCGATGGACTCGGCCATCTCGTTCTTCACGGCGCCGTCGGCGTCGTAGTACACCAGGCCGGCGAAGAGGTTGTTGATGACCTTCGAGCCGTAGGTCTCGTTGGTCATCGTGGGGATGAGCGGGTTCTGCGGCTCGCCGTTGCTGACCGTCACGATGCCGGTCGTGGGGCCGCCGTCGCCGCCCGTGGCCTCGGGGTTGTCCCCGGATCCGCCACCGCACGCAGACAGCAGCAGGGCCGAGGCCAGGGTGAAGGCCCCGATGCCTGCAAGTCGTCGTCGAGGTGTCACGTGTCCTCCTGAGTTGGGTCGCTCATCGGAAGGGGTCGCCCCTCGATGAGGTACAGGCGCGTGTGCGCGCGCACTGCACTGTGCGCCGGTGAGCCTAGTCACGTCTGGGGCCCCGGTCATACCCTTGGTCCGGTTTGCGCCCGTAACCGTGACCATTCCGGTATCTCGTCGCAACCTGCGGGACACGCCGTCCCACGCCTCGGCCGCCCTCAGGAAGCGTCAGCGGCGCCACTCGTACGGCGTCGTGGTGGACACCTTGACCAGCCCGGACCGCTCCAGGATGGGCCGGGAGAACTCCGTGGAGTCGCTGTGCATGTACCGCTTGCCCCGTGCCAGGGCGGACCTCGCCCGCGCGGCGGTGAGCGCCCGGTAGATCCCGCGGCCGCGCCACTCCGGGCGGGTGGACCCGCCCCACAGGCCGGCGAACTCGGTGCCCGCCACCGGCTCGAGGCGCCCGGCGCTGACCACCCGGTCGTCGGCCTCGGCGACCCACAGCTCCATCTCGGGGTAGAGCTCCTGGCGGCGCAGGATGTCGTCGGCGTGGCCCGAGGTGGCGGGGTCGTCACCGAACACCTCGTCGGCCATCGCCGACATGGCGCGCACGTCCGCCTCCTCCGTGACCTGGCGGAGGGTCACCCCCGCAGGCAGCGGCACGTCGGCGACCAAAGAGCTCACCTCCCCGATCATGATCGACTCCGGCTCCTCGGGCACGAAGCCGTGGTCGACGAGCGCCTCGTGCAGCCCCGGGGCGACGTCGTGCCCCCGCGTCTTCCACTCGACCCGCGAGATCGTGGCGTCGTCGCGGAAGTGCGCGAGCGCCGCGGCGACGAAGCCCCGGATCGTGGCCGCGTCCGCCCCACCGAGGTCGCGATAGGTGATGAAGCCCCGGCCACCGCCGAAGGTCACGAGACGCACAGGCCCGAGCCGGCTCACGGCCAGGGCACCGGGGGCCTCCGCATCGGTGCGCAGCTGGGTGTCGTAGGCAGCCAGGAGGCTCGCGGGGGCTGCGCCGGTCGGCGAGCCGGGAAGGGGTGAGTTCACGGCGGACACCCTTCCAGAGGCGCTCGCCCCCGGGCAACGGAATTCGTCCGGCGCCACGGAGTCCGCAAGCCGCGGGTCGGAGCGGTTCAGGGACGATGCCCGCGGGAGGTCCGGCGCAGGACCCGCCAGTCGCCGCGGTCTGACTCGACGAGCAGGCGCAGCAGGAGGCCGCCGACCAGCAGGCCGCCCACGAGGTCCGTGACCCAGTGCCAGCCGAGGTAGTACGACACCGCCACGGCGTTGGTCGCGATCGCGCCCACCCCGAACCGCAGGGCACGCATCGTGCGCGCCGACGCCGCCGTCCACCGTCCCACCAGGTACACGGCCGTCCCGTAGACCAGCACCGCCTCCGACGCGTGCCCCGAGGGAAAGCTGATCCCGTTCCAGCCGAGCTGGCGCAGGCCGCCGTCAAAGAGGTCGGCGTCGTCCGTGGTCGGCGCCGGGCGGGCGAGGACCACCTTGAGCAGGCCGACCCCACCGTAGAACGCGAGCTCGGCCATGGCCGCGCAGCACAGGGGACGCCAGGTGCGACGCCGCCACGACAGGGCCACGGCGACCACCGCGAGCAGCGGCAGGCAGACCGCCTGCCCGGCGATCGGGTCGAGCACGTGCTGGATGAAAGGCTGCAGCCTCGGGGTGAGCTCCCTGGCCCAGTGCCCGTGCGCGGCCTCGTCGAGCCGCTGGGACGGCCCCGCCGCGAGGAGGGTCACGACGACCAGACCGACCAGCAGCGCGGGCGCCGACGTCAGCCGGGAGAGCGGCTCGTCGTGCGAGGGAGCCGGCCCGAATCGGCCCTCACCCCTCGCCGCAGGGCGCGGGCGGTCGAGGGCGCCCGGGGGCGAGGTAGGAGCCTGGAGCAACATCAGAGGGAGGGTAAGCAGCCCGACTGGGCGCCGGCTGTCCCCGCGCGGCCCAGAGACCGGGCGACGCGCGGGGCCACGACGGCAAGCAAGGAGCTGACCTGCATCGATACCCCGACCGGCCACGCGCACGACCGTGTCGTGTGGCGTGCCCCACGCCGGCGACGCCGGGCGTGGCGCCCCCGCTCAGCCGCGCGGCGAGAGCGCCTCGACGAGCCACTGGTTGCGCGTGCGCAGGAGCCTCGTCATGTAGCGGGTCAGGACCACGCGGTCCACCAGCCGGCCCAGCGGTCCTGCGGGGGACGTGAACTCGACCGTGTCGGTCATCCGGGTGCCACCGGGCACCGGCTCGAACCGGTGCTCGTGCCACCACCGCCGGAACGGTCCCGCGACCTGCTCGTCGACGAACCGGTGCGGCGCGTCGTGGGTGCTGATCCGCGACGTCATCCGGAACGGGACGCCGAAGTGCCGTGCCCGCCAGGTGACGGTGTCGCCGGGCCCCATGACCCCGGTCGTCACACCGCCGACGGCGCGCTCCCCCGACCGGCTCATCGACGCGGCGTGCGCGTCCACCGACAGGCTCGCCGCGAAGCAGGACTCCGCGGACGACGGGATCACGGTGGTCAGCACGATCGTCGGCACCCGGCGATGGTAGGCCCGCTCCCTGGGTGACCCGGCTCCGGGCCGATCTCAGGCCTGCGGCAGGGGCAGCCCGGCGGGCACGGCGTCGCGGCCACGGCCGTAGGCGCGCATGGCGACCGTCTGCCGCTCGAAGAAGTCGCCGACGCGAGCACCGACCTCCGGCCCCACCCCGACGTCGTCCAGCGCGCGCCGGAACAGGGTGACGCAGACCTCGTCGAGGTCGGGGTGCTCCCCGTTGCCGGCGTGCATGCGCTGCATCCTCGACTCGTCCCCGTAGCCCCCGGTGTATAGCCGCGGGCCGCCGAACGCCTCTGCGAGGTACGCCGCGAGCCGCTCGTCGTGCTGCGGGTGCAGCATGCCGTGCGAGAACGGGTGCGAGGCCACCGGATCCGCCAGGCAGAGCGCGTTCCACCGTCGGCACACCGCCAGGAGGACGTCGAAGCCCCCGACGTCGTCGTACAGGCTCATGCCCTCAGTATCGGCACCCGGCCGACGTTCGCCCGACGACGCTGCCCGCTCGGTGCCGCGGCGCTCACGAGAGCGTCGCCAGGAAGTCCCGCACCCGGCCGAGCAGCAACGCCGCCGCCTCCGCGTCGTAGCCGCTCAGCGACGAGTCGGCGAACAGATGGGCCGTGCCGCGGTAGAGGAACAGCTCGGCGAGCGGCGTGGTGTCGGCCAGCTCGCGGGCCGCCGGCAGGTCCTCGGCGAACCACTCGTCGTCCACGCCACCGTGGACCTGGACCGGCACGCCGTCGGGCCATGCGCCGAACTCGGCGACGGGAAGGCACCCGTCGACGAAGACCGCCGCCTGCGCCCCGGGACGGGTCTGCGCGAGCCGCTGCGCGGGCATCACCCCCAGCGAGAACCCGGCGTAGACGACTCCGGCAGGAAGCCCCTCCGCCGCCGCGACCCCTCGGGCGACCACCGTGTCGAACCCGATCTGCCGGGCGTGCGCGACGCCGGACTCGACGTCGTCGAACGTGCGCCCCTCGAACAGGTCGGGGACGTGCACGGTGTGGCCGGCGGCGGACAGCTCCCCGGCGAACGCACGCACCCCCGGTGTGAGCCCCTGCGCATGGTGGAACAGGACGATCTCGGCCATGACACCCTCCAATGAACCAGAAATACCGAACGTTCTAGAACGTTAGTATGTTCGACCATGGACGGCAAGACCCCCGACTACGACCTGGAGGACCGCCGCGTCCTGACCGACGCGGCCCAGGTCCGCGCGCTCGGCAACCCCCTGCGCACCACGATCCTCGGCCTGCTCCACGAGCGGGCTGCGAGCGTCACCGAGCTCAGCACCGCCGTCGACCGGCCCAAGAGCACGGTCGCCCACCACGTCAAGGTGCTCACCGAGGCCGGCCTGCTGCGAGTGGTGCGGACGCGGCGGGTGCGCGCGATCGACGAGGCGTTCTACGGCCGGACCGCCCGGATGTTCCACGTCTCGCTCGACGGGCACGACGGCGCGGCGCCCGACGACGGCGGACAGGGCCGACCGCTGGACTTCAACGACCTCGAGGTCGCCGCCCGCGAGTCCCGGCCGGCCTACCTGGAGGGACAGCTGTGGGGCTTCGTCCGGCACGCCCGGATCGACGAGCAGCAGAAGGAGGAGTTCTGGCAGCGCATGGCGGCGCTGGTGGAGGAGTTCGACACCCTCCCCCGGCGGGGCGAGGTGGTGCACGGGTTCGCGATCGGCGTGTACCCGGTCGCGGGCTACCCGCAGCTGCCGCGGCCGACCGACTGAGCCACGACGCGTCCTCTCAGGCCGGCCGTACCCACCGGGTCCAGTCGTCCTGAGGGCGGTACCCCATCGCCGCCCAGGCACGGGCGCCGAGCGCGTTCTCGGAGAGCACCATGGCGTCGAAACGGATCGCCCCCAGGGTCCGTAACCGGTCCTCCGCCGCCTCGACCAGCCGCCGTCCGACGCCCTGCCCGCGACACCCCGGGTCGACCGCCAGCCGGTACAGGTGAGCGCGCCAGCCGTCCCAGCCGGCGATCACGGTGCCGACGATCACGCCCGCCTGCTCGGCCACGAGGAGACAGTCCGGGTCTCGCCCGAGCAGGTTCTCGACCATCGTCGCGTCGTCGGCCGGCCGGGACGCGTTCTCGCCCGCCACGGCCCAGAAGGCGAGCAAGGCGGGGATGTCGGCGACCTCCCCGCGGCGCAGCACCACCGCCGGCACCCCGGCCTCGCTGCCGTGCCCGTCGCCCGACGTCGGTGTCGACGTCCGGCGGTCCGCCTCGGTCATCTCGTCGCCCGCCATGAGACGTCGGACTAGACGTTGAAGCGGAACTCGACGACGTCGCCGTCCTGCATGACGTAGTCCTTGCCCTCGACGCGCGCCTTGCCCGCGGAACGGGCGGCCTGCACGGAGCCCGCCTCGACGAGGTCGTCGAACGAGATGACCTCCGCCTTGATGAAGCCGCGCTCGAAGTCCGTGTGGATGACGCCGGCAGCCTGCGGGGCGGTCCAGCCCTTGCGGATCGTCCAGGCGCGCGACTCCTTGGGGCCGGCGGTGAGGTACGTCTGCAGACCGAGGGTGTGGAAGCCCACGCGGGCGAGCTGGTCGAGGCCCGCCTCCTCCTGACCGGAGTCGGCGAGCATCTCGCGGGCGTCCTCCGGGTCGAGCTCGACGAGCTCCGACTCGAACTTCGCGTCGAGGAAGACGGCGTCGGCCGGGGCTACCAGGTCGCGCAGGCGCTGCTGCATCCCCTGGTCGGCGAGGCCGGCCTCGTCGGTGTTGAAGACGTAGATGAACGGCTTGGCCGTCAGCAGCTGGAGCGACGCGACGTCGGCCAGCTCGAGTCCCGCGGCCTTCGCACCCTGGAAGAGGGTGGTGCCCGACTCGAGCACCTTCTGCGCGGTGGTGGCGGCGGCGAACAGCGCGGCGTCGCCCCGCTTGATCTTGACCTCCTTCTCCATCCGCGGCAGCGCCTTCTCCAGCGTCTGGAGGTCGGCCAGGATCAGCTCGGTGGAGATGGTCTCGATGTCGCCCTCGGCGTCCACGGACCCCTCGACGCGGACGACGTCGCCGTCGTCGAACACGCGGGTGACCTGGCAGATCGCGTCGGCCTCGCGGATGTTCGCGAGGAACTTGTTGCCCAGGCCCTCACCCTCGGAGGCGCCCTTGACGATGCCCGCGATGTCGACGAACGACACGGTGGCGGGCAGGGTGCGCTCGCTGCTGAAGATCCCGGCGAGCGTGTCGAGCCGGGGGTCGGGCAGCGGGACCACGCCGACGTTGGGCTCGATCGTCGCGAACGGGTAGTTCGCCGCGAGCACCTGGTTGCGGGTCAGTGCGTTGAAGAGCGTGGACTTGCCGACGTTGGGCAGGCCGACGATGCCGATGGTGAGTGCCACGTCGGGAGAGTCTACGTGGCGTGCCCTACCCGGCAGCCCGGGCGCGGTCCTCGAGCGTCGCCAGGTCGCGCTCCACGAACCGCAGGTGCGCCCAGTGCTCGCCCGCGACGACGCCGAGGCTCTGGTAGACCGCGCGGGTGAAGCCCTCGGGAGCCCACGGCGGGAGGCGCGGCGCCCGGGCCGTCGCGTCAGAGCCCGCGAGGTCGTCGTAGAGGGCGAGCACCTGCGCGACACGGTCGGCGTGGGCGGCGAGGGTCTCCTCCAGCGAGGGCTGCGCCGCGAGGTCGACGCCGAGCCGCGCCACCTCGGGCTCGTACTCGGTGAACGGCAGCCCCGCGTACCAGAAGGCGTCGTCGATCCCCCGCAGGCCGTACCGCACCCACCCGTCCATGGCGAACACCAGGTGGCGCAGCGTCTGCGCCGTCGACCACTCGCCGTCGACCGAGGCGTCGACGGCACCGGGTGCCAGGGCGGCTGCGCGCGCGAGGTGCGCGTCCCACGCCCGCAGCGCCGCCTCGAGCGACGCGCGCTGCTCGGCGAGGTCCGCCGACCGGGCATGCTCGCGACCCGGGTAACGACGGTTCAGCTCGGCCTCGATCAGCGGCACGACCTCGACGCCGTTGACCCGCAGCCCGGTGATCTCGCCGTCGACGTCCCCGTCCGTGAGGTCCACGCCGCGCAGCACCGCGCCGGGCATGAAGGTCTGGTCGAACCGTGCCCCGTCGAGCCGGGCGAGGCGGAAGGTGGCCCCCGTCAGGTCGGCCTCGACGAACCGGGCGCCCCGCAGCTCGTCCTCCGGCCCGAACCGGGTCCCGTGATCTGCCATGCGCCGACGGTAGGCGGGGCCACCGACACCCGCGCGGCCTGTCAGGCGTCGACGTCCTGGTGCCACGACTCCGTGACGTACGACGTGCGCCAGCCCCAGCTCTCGTAGAGCGCCGCGGCACCGGTCGGGCTGTCGGCGTCGACCTCGAGGCCGACGCGGTCGCGCCCGCGGGCCGCCGCGTCCTGGACGACGGCGAGCAGCAGCGCCGTCGCGACCCCGCGACCGCGCGCCCGGCGGTCCGCGCCGAGGTACTCGACGTAGCTGCCCTCCTTGCCGGACGGTCCCGAGGGCAGGGCCGCGCCGACGAGCGCTCCCATCGGCTCCGGCTCGTCCTCGGGGCGCTCCGGGTCGTCGACGAGCGCCAGCCACCAGTGGTCCCAGCGGTGCCCCGGGTCGGCCCGCAGCCGCACCAGGAACTCGCCGAAGCTCTCGCGGTAGGAGTTGAAGTGGTCCTCGAACGCGCTCTCGAGCACGCGGTGCACGGTCTGCAGGTCCTCGGCGACCGGCAGGCCGTCGTCGTGGGTGGCGACCCGGCGCACCGTCACCCCCGGCCGCGGGTCCGGCAGGACGCCGCGCAACGCCTCCTCGGGCACCACGGGGCGGCTCATCTGCAGCCAAGAGCGCGCCAGGACGTACCCCGCGGCGTCGAGCCAGCGCCGCTGGGTCACGTCCCCGGCGTACGCGCCGGCGTCGAGCTGGGTGCGCGCCAGCCCGCGCTGGGCCGCGAGGGCCCGTCCCTGCTGCGCCCCCCAGGCGTAGCACGCGGCCGCCAGGTCGTCCGCCTGCGGCACGTCGCGGTCGACGTCCACGCTCACCACGACGCGCCCGGCGGCCCGGTCGTGCGCCGTGGCCCAGGCCCGGATCACGCCTTCCGGGTCGCGCGCCACCAGCTGGCGCCGCGTCCACGACATCGGACCGGTCACCTCGGCCGCGAGGGCTTCCTGGTTCACCACGGACGAGCCGGTGAACGGCGCCGCGACGGTGCCGCGGAGCTCACCGAGACGCGGCAGGTCGCCGAGGTCGGGGACCGAGGCCGTCCAGCGCTCGGGGAGGGGCAGGTGCTCGGGGCTCAGGGACGTCACGTCCACCATTGTCGCAAAGGTTCCTTGGCGAGACCGTGACCGGGTCCACAGGATCGCGGGTCGCGTGCCGTCGGAACGTCAGCCGAAAGCCATCACCTGTTGCAGCAGCTCGGGGAGCCGGCGGTCGTAGGTGCGGGCGCCCCAGCGCACCCCGAGCAGGAGGACGAGGGCCCCCGTGACCAGCCCGACGCCCAGCGCCGCCCACCCGAGCGCGGCCTGGGGCAGCAGGATCGCGGGCACCGCGAGCGCCAGCGTGGGCACGCACACCGCGAAGATGATCCCCATCGCCGCGAGCTGGGCGACCATGGTCGCCATCGTCGCGCCCTGCGGCGTCTTGAACGGGCTGTCCCCGGGCTTCGGCACGGGGTAGACCAGCCGAGCGGAGACCGCGCTCGAGATCCCGAGCGCCGCGCCCAGCGTGCCCGCCGTGAGGCCGAGCAGGGCGGGCAGCGCGTCCCACCGCCCGGCCACGGCGCAGCCGACCAGCGCGAAAGCCACGGTCAGCGGCACTCCGCCGACCAGGACCGGCAGCACGCGCCCCCACCTGTCGGCGCGGCCCGGCGTGCCCGTCGCGACATGCAGCGCGAACGCGGTGTTGTCGTAGCCGATGTCGTTCGAGATGCCGAACCCGAGCAGCCACGCCGCCAGCGGGGCCATGACCAGCAGGAACGCGCCGCCCATCCCGTTGCCGAGGCCGACCACGAGGAGCACCAGCGGCACCAGCGGCACCATCGCGACCGACGCCGCGTAGCGCGGGTCGCGCAGCCAGTACGTCGCGGCACGCGCCGCGACGGCGCCCGTGGGGGTCGCGGGAAGCCGACCGAACCAGCCCAGCCCCTTGGCGGCCGAGGCCGCGCCCCCGCCCCGGGGCGTCACGAGCTCGCGCGCGAGCGCCCGGTCCCACACGACCCACGCGAGCGCGAGCGTGCCGAGGGCGATCAACAGGCGGGCCAGGGCCAGCATCCAGGCACCGTCGTGCACGGCCGACGGCAGCGCCCAGGGGGCGCCGAGCGGCGTCCATCCCACCACCTGCGCCAGCGGGCCGAGGACGGCGCCGGGGCCGCCGGCCGCGTCGGCCGTGCCCTCGAAGCCACCGGCGAGCCAGCCGAACGCCGGGCCGATGAGGACGAGGGGAACCACGGCCACGACGGCCAGCACCTCGCGGTAGCGGCGCGAGTCCAGCAGCGGCGCGAGCGCCGTCGTCGTCGAGCGCGAGCCCACCACGCACAGCGCGGTCGCCAGGACCCCGCCGACGAGGGCGGCCACCAGCGCCGCGGGGTCGCGCCACCACGCGAGCGAGACGCCGAGCGCCCCGAGGGTCGTCACCGCCGCGGGCACCGACACCAGGCCGCCCAGCGCCAGTCCGACGAGCATCGTGCGCCGCGGGATGGCGAACGTGACGAAGCGGCGCGGGTCGAGCGTCGCGTCCACGCCGAACGCGAGGACGGGCACGAGCCACCACGCGAGGACCACCAGCGCCCCGACGACGGTGACCACCTGTCCGGTGAGCTCGGGGTCGGCGGCGCCGCCCGCGACGGCGCCGACCAGCACGAGCACCAGCACGCCCAGCCCGTACAGGGAGGCGACGACGAGCCCGATCGTCTGCCACACGCTCCGGCGGAACGTGTTGGCCAGGAGGGTCAGCTTGAGGCGGACGAGCTGCGCAACCACGCCAGTCCCTCCGACTCCCGGCGGCCGCCCACGAGGTCCACGAACCGGTCCTCGAGGCTCTGCTCGCCCCGCACCTCGGCGACGGTCCCGGCAGCGAGCACGTGCCCGCCGGCGATGACCGCCACGTGCGAGCACATCCGCTGCACCAGGTCCATGACGTGGCTCGACACGACGACCGTGCCGCCGTCGTGGACGTAGGCGTGCAGGATGTCGCGGATGTTCGCCGCGCTCACCGGGTCCACGGCCTCGAACGGCTCGTCGAGGACGAGCACGCGCGGTGCGTGGATCATCGCCGACGCGAGGCCGATCTTCTTCGTCATGCCGGCGGAGTAGTCGACGACGAACGTGTCCCGGTCGCCGGCGAGGTCCATCGCCCGCAGCAGGTCCTCGGTGCGCTCCGCGACGGTGTCCCGGTCCAGCCCGCGCAGGAGCCCTGCGTAGGTGAGCAGCTGCGCCCCCGTGAGGCGGTCGAAGAGCCGCACCCCGTCGGGCAGGACGCCCAGCGTGGCCTTCGCCGCGTCGGGCCGTGCCCACAGGTCGGTGCCGTGCACGTGCACCGAGCCGAAGTCGGGGCGCAGCAGCCCGGTCGCCATCGACAGCGAGGTCGTCTTGCCGGCGCCGTTGGGCCCGACGAGTCCGAAGAACGACCCGGTCGGCACGTCGAGGTCGACGCCGGCGACGGCGATCTTCTGCCCGAACCGCTTCCACAGCCCGCGCAGGCTGAGCGCGGCGCCGAGGTCGGGCGGGACGGGTGCGGGGGCGGCGGGCGGCGGCCCGGTCTGGTCGCTCACGGGTCAACCGTAGTGGGCAGCGACCGGCCCGTGCACCGAGCGTGGGGGGGTGTTTACCCCATACAGCGGGTGTGGGTGTAAAAAGCGCACGAGGCGGGGGGGGGCGCCCG